>JAZUAI010000047.1:0-37104 GCA_045637945.1 Clostridia bacterium | reverse complement strand
TAATGAATTTACCCCAGCAGTTTCAAATATTTCTTGAATTTGACTTGCTGAGGTTTCGTTATGGATAGCAACTTGATTAATTATATCTTGGTATAATATTCCCATTTCTTTTGCTATTAATATATCATTTAAAACAACCGTATTAGCATAACCTACATTAGCTATACGTTCTGCTATTTCTTCAATTATTTCTAATTCTAATTGACTATATAATTTCTTTGCTTTCTTTTCTATCAATTTCCATTGTTCAGGAGTTATCATTTATATCACTCCTCTGAAGGCTCAAATCCAAAAGCTTCCTGATTAGTCATTTTTTCATCTTGTATTTTTTGTAATTCTTCTATGGCTTCTTGCTCCGACATTCCTTTTATATCCATTAAATAAGATTTTTTACTTCTTAATCCTTGCATTACTTCTTGTTGCGCTCTCATTTGTTCTGTATTTTTATCTTCTATAATCGAATCGTCTGGAACTATTGTTATTTTATTAGTTTTTATTCCTTCCATTTCACATATTACTTTTACTAAATCATATATAACATCATTAGTTATAATGTCATAATGTACTTTAGTTCTAAATGCATCTGAATTTTCGCTTATTACTTCCGTTGCCGTCTTTGTAGATTGTCCATCAAATTTATAAAAATTACTTCCCAATCCAATATTTGAACTTAACCAATTCAGCTCAGCATTTATACTGTCTATATGTTCAGAATGTCTTAAAGAAAAATCTATTTCTTTGACTGGTTGTCCTTCCATTCCGTTTATTCCAACATAGGCTTTATCGTTAGCGTCAAAATATTGTACAAATCTTTGATTTCCATTGTCATCAACTTGTACCTGCCCTTTCATTGCTGATTGGTCTACAAGTATTCTTTTTTTACCTAATTCAAACTCATTGCAAAAACAATCATATTTAATGTCTATTGCTTTGAATCTATCTATGCTATTTGCTAATACTGATATTCCCATAGGGCTGTTTATATCAAAATTATTTGCTATATTAGGCTTAAACACTTGAAATCTTGGAGTTTCTGTTTCTATTTTTTCAACTTCTTTTACATTAGGGAATTTCCCTGCAAAATCTTCCTCTTTTCCTAACTCGCTTTCTGTATTTGATTTATATAGTTCATTTAATCTTCTATAAATTCCATTTTCATATTCATGATAAGTAATATGTGTATAATATATTTTCTTTTTTCTTATTTCTTCTATAAATCTACTTATTGTTATTAATCCATTTATATAAGAATTTGTATACTTATAAGGTATTACTACAGTACCATCTAAATAATCAATTATTGTTTTATCTGATTCGTTTTTGTACTCTATCAATACTCCAGTTCCTATAGCCAATGCTTTTTCTAAAAAAACAGGAAAATTTACTGTAAATGAATTTTCTTTACTGTCTAAAACTTCCCATAATCTTTCTGTAGCTTTCTTGTTACTTAATTCTATTCTTGTTTTTTCTGTCCACAATAATTTTGTAATATCTTCACATATTTTTTTAGGCATATTCATAGTTTTGCGTTCGCATCTTTCTTCTTTGCCATTTACCCTTAAATTATAATAATGAAAATCATTTACATTACCTCTATACCATGATTTCCATATTTCTTGAAAATCATATATAGAACCTACTACTAAATTAATTCCTTTTTTACTTAATACACTTGCTATATTATCGTATAAATTCATTTCATCCTCCTATTGTTTTAATCCTAACTTCTGCAAATTGTCTTTAATCCAATATTGAAAATTATCTTGTGTATGGTCTCCGTATGAATAAGCAAAATCTTTTGTGTATGTATTGTAATATTTTTCAGAACTTAAAAAAGCCTTCTCCGTTTTATCTGGAGTTGGCTTTCCTTTTTCTACACTATCTTTTAACCACATATAATTTTCATTTTCTTTTTTAAATATCTGATTGTTGCTATTGTTTACAACTCTAAACTTCTTTCTTGCTAAAAAGTCTTGCGAGTATTCTATCAACTGTTCTTTGTTTGTTCCTTTATCAACTGGATGTAATCTTCTCCCATAGTCTTTGAAAAATTGATTTCTCAATGCACCTTCAGCTGAATCTATTGTTTCTTTGTCCATAGGTGCTTTGAATCGTTTTGTCATTTCAATTTCAAAATCAAATATATCTTTACTTAATTCGCTAGGCGCTTTTTTTATATTCTTTTCGTGAGGGCTATAATAATATGTGTCTAATAAATACCAATATCCATCACTACCTAATCCGTAACACCCTACTGCTGTTGCCGATGTTTGATGTCCACTATCTATTGCAAAATCTAAATATAATATTTTTATTCTGTTTTTTTCTATGTAATCTTCTTTAACATATTCTATTAAATCTGGATTATATATAAGACCTTCTAATCCTATTACTTCTCCAAGATATATCCATCTATATCTTTTCTCATCGTTTTGTTCCATTTCTTTTGCTTGTTCTATAAATATTCTACCTAGCCACTTTTCTGGAACTGTTCTATAATCACTTTGAGTTACTCTGCAATCTTTTCTTTTTTTCATTTGTTCTGCCCATTGGTTAACCCAGTGAAACTTATTCTTTGGCGGGTTAAATGAATATAAAACTATAAACCAGTCATCATTTCCTCTTGTAAATGTTGCTATTATTTGGTCTATCTCATCTGGACTGTCAAACTCTGTTAATTCTTCAAACCATAATATTTTTATAGGTGTTTTTTCATCTATCATACCTTTTATTTTTTCGTAATCATCGCCACCTGCAAAATATATATTATTTCCATTATTAAAATGAATTTCTAATGGACTTTTAAAAGCATTATAATCTAAACCATCTTCTAGTTTAAACCTTGCTAAACCTCTTTTTATTTCTTTATATACACTGTTCCTTAACGTGTTCTGATAACGTCTTATTATAACTGCACTACATTTTCCTTCTGTTAAACAATGATAATTAATTTTAATAGAATTTTTACTTGTTTTTGTACTTCCTCTTCCGCCTTTATCTATTTGATGAGTTCTTTTTGAATTAAACGTGTTCCAAAAATGAGGAGCAACTATTTCCTTAATCTTGACTTGTTCCATCTTCTACCTCTTCTTCTGGTAGTTCATTTATAATCTGTATTCTTTGTATTGTTTCGCCTTGTTTGTTTTTTTCTATTTCTTTTTTCTTTATATCTAATTCATACAACTTTAATTCTTTGTCCATTATTATTCCATAGGCTGTTGCTAAATCTTTTATATTTGTAAACATATCTATATTGTCTAGTTTACCATCCATCGCCTTAAATATTTTGTCCAATAAATTTATTTTTGTTATGCTTCTGTCTTTCATTGCTTTTAGAACTTCTTGTGTATTCTCTTCTCTTTTTTGTTCTAATTTTTCCGAAGTATCTTCATTGTCTTTTATTATATTCCTAACAGCTACATCGGATATATTAAACTTTCTTCCTACTTCTGAATAATTCTCACATTCTATATAACTTGCTATTATCTCTTTCTTTTCTTTGTCTGTTAACTTTGCCATTATAATTCCTTATCTATTTTTAGCATTCTGTCTAATAACGACTTTTTGTCTGTAAATTGTTCGTAATGTCCGTTATAATATAAAAAATAGATAGTAACTAACTTAATATCACTATCTTTCTTTTTTAATTTATGTAATAGCATTGTTATATATTTTTGAATATTCATATATCCACCTACTCTGTTTCCTCTTTCTTTTTAGGTTTTCTTACCTTCTTTACAAATACAGCTTTATATCTATTTTCTCCTGATAATACTTTGTATCTATCCTCAGTTACTTCCCATTCTTCGCCTTCTTCTGGCATCCTTCCTAGCTCATTATCATGCTTATTCAGTTTCTTATACATATCTGTTGCTTTTACTTTAATCATAATATCTCCTTATAACACATATCAATATTCCTGTGTAAATCTCATTATAGGTTTTATTTGGTCTGCAGTTCTTTTAATAGGTTCTTTATAGCCTTCTAATTCATGTTTCTTTTCATAGTCTGTACATCTTGCTCTCTTTATTCCGTCACATGATGTTACTACAATACCTTTGTCACATTCTGCTTTACAATTACTACATATATATTTTTTAAATGTTTCTAACATATATAGCACCTCTTTTGTTATAAACACTATGTAAGATATAAGCCCAGCGAAAGCAAATATCAGCCAATTCAATAAATCAACTTTATTTTATATATCCTACATACTATTTACGCAGAAAAATAGAGCCAAACATCATATGTTCAGCTCCGCAAAAGTTTATATATCTTTTTCTACCTATTGCCATTATAACATGGTTTTTTATTAAAAAAAGGTCAAAAAAAGGTCAATTTATTTAAAATTATTTATCAAAAGGCAATTCGTTAACATATTTTGCTTTACTATACCATATTGCCCCACATTTTTTACATCTTATTAAATAACTTGGGTCTGGTCTTCTATAAGCATCTTTCGTTTTGTATTTTACCCAATTACTTTTATCACAATCACATTTCTTTGTTTTTGCTATACTATTCATAATTCCCATAACTTTTTCTCCCATCTTCCTATTTCTTATTATCATATAAATATTTAAGTATTGCATCTGTTACAAGTCCTGTAAATGTTTTATTATCTTCTTTTAACTTTTTGTCTAATTCTTCCCATAAATCTTTATCTATCTTAACTAATCTACTTGTTTTTGTTTCTTTTTCTTTTTCCCATTCTTTTTTATAATTTCTCTTTATTTCCATAGCAAAAGCCTCCTTGCTTTTTTAATAATATTATATTATAATTATATTTGCAAGAGGGCTTTCGCCCTCTCGGCTTATTCAAAGTCTTGTAAGATTAATTTAATCTGTTCGCGATTATGTTGTTCTCTTACTTGTCTTTGTTTTTGTGCTTGTCTATGTTCGAGATAGATAAGCACTTTTTTTATTAAGAACATATGCCTCACCTCACTTTCTGTATATATTATACCATACGTATATACGTATGTCAACACTTTTCTTAAACTTTTTTCAAAAAACTTACAACCTTTATGGCTGTAAGTTTACATTTAATTTATTTAATTCACTATGTACTGCGTAAATCAATTCTCTTTTTCTTCTCTTATATGTTTCTTCTGATTTATTTAACGAATTAATAACATCCCATTTATATTTACTTTCTCTAAATTCTTTTTCAAATATTATTTTACATTCTTCATTAACTAATTGTAATGCCTGTGTTACTGCTTTGTATTCTTTAATAGATTTTTGCAACTCTTCATTTTCTTCTAACTGTATTACTTTATTTAAAACTGTGTTTCCTACTGAATATGGTGCTTTAGGAAGTCCGTCAATTGGTGCTATACTTATACTTAATATATCTTGTTGTACATTTATTATATTAATACAATTATAATTATATCTTTTTAAACACCCTTTTGCTTCTCTATAATCTTCTTTACTTAATCTTTCCATCTAGTTCCTCCTTCGTATTGATATTTGCTATTGCACTACACATTAACTTATTCATTTCTCTTAAATATATTATTTCGGCTATTAAGCTTAATCTGTCGTTTGTTTCTTTACTCATTTGTGTCCTCCTTCTTATGTTTCTCTAATATCTTTAATATAAATTCTAATACCCTGATTTTCTTTATCAGCTTTTTTCTTACTCTAGTCTCTATGTCTCTTTTTCTATAGCTTACTTCTAGATTGCGATACATTATCTCATTACATTCTTTCTCTTTTTCTATTAATAAGATAGCTTCATCTATCATAGGCTATTCTCCTTTCTCTTCTTTTTGTATCCTCTCTATCTGCCTGTTTATTTTGTATTCTATTTGTCTATTTAATTGCTCATCAGTTATATTGTAATATTCTTTAAATTGATTAAGCATTACCATACAATCTGCTATTTCTTCTGCTATATCCTTTTTATAACTTTCTTCAATTACACTAATAGTTTTTACATTGTCGAATGTTTCCATTAGTGTAATAGCTTCTTGTAGCTCAAATACTTCTTCTGTAAATTGTCTTTGTTGTGCATTTATGCCGTAATGGTTTATTATGTGTTTTAGTTTTTCTATCATTTCATTATTCATTGGTATCACTCCTCTACGATATTTTTACATTAATTTCAATGCAATCACTGTCTGCATGTAATGCTAAATGTCTATCAGCTCTTTCATATCCCATACCATCTACAACAAATTCATTTATTTCATCTAATGCACAAATGGTATCAAATATTGTATCTCCATTTTCTATTTCTGCTAATATTTCAGCATTATCTTGATTTACTAATCTTATATTCATATCTTTATTTCTCCTTTCCATACTTACATTCCCAACACATATTTGGTAATGCTGTGTTTTCTTTATCTAATATTGCCCCACAATTATGACAATATCTTATATTATTATTTCTATCTCTATCTAGTTGCTTAATTGCTCTGATTAATTCATTTATTTTTGCCCTGTTTTGTCCAACTTGAACTTCTCTATAATCAGGAGTTTGTATTTCAACTAATTCTATAATTTCTTGTATATCTATATATTGTTGTTCTTGCTGTTCTTCTATTAGAGTAAATGTCATATGTAATAAATCGTCTAAATACACATCATCTATTATTCCTTTGCCATAATCAGTTTGTAATATATCTATACTATTATTATATGTATATATATTGGTATGTTCATCTTTAAACTGTGTTCCGTTCCTTTATCTTTCCTTCTTTTATTTCACTTAGCAATTCTATAAAACTATATGTTTTCATCTTTTATACCTTCTTTCTTGTTTGATTTTACTAGTTAGTTGCACTGTTTTTTTAAAATACAGTGCATTTTTATTAATTTCGATACATTTTGTATCGTTTTTGAGAAATTTACTCAAAATACCCGTAAAAGTTTCTTGTTTTTGGCAAATATAAGAACATTTTTTTAATTTTGTTTTGGTATTAATCAAATTCAAATATTGTATCTAATATTTCATACACTATTTCTATAAAAGGTTCTATTATGTCTTTTAACATACTACTTTCCTTCCTTTTCTACTTTGTTTTCAATCTGTTGTGCCATATCAAATAAAATATTTCCTTCTACTCGATATATTGACCACGGCTCAAAATCTAAATCTCTTTTTATCTTTCTTAAATCCCATTCTAAGCTATGTAATTTTTTATCTTTCTTTTCTTCTTCACATTCAAGCTTGTACTTTTCTTTCCCTAAATCTTGATAATCATCTAATACCTGTTGTGTTTCTCTTTTTGCTTCTTCTAGTTCTTTTTCTTTCTTTTCTAGTTCTGTTTGTTGCTCATCTATTTTATTAATTAAATCTAATACTACATTTATGTTTAAAATTACTTTTTCTTCTTCTCTTGCTTTGTATTGTTTTATTGTTTTTTTAAATTCTTTAAAATCTAATTTGTCTTCTATATCCATATTTATATTAACCTCCTAACAATAGTTGATTGTCTCTAAAAGCTTCGTATAATGTTTGTCCTTGATTATTTAGAACATATGGCAAGAATATTTGGTCTATCGTTACCATTTCCGTTTCTATCAGCGCCATTTGTGCATCTATCCAATCTTTTATATTTCTCCAACCTGTTTTTAATGCTTGCTCCTTTGTATCTTTTACTTGACTATTATTTTTTCTTTGATTTTTTAAAACCTGTAATACTTTGTCTGTATTTACTGGTAGTTTAATTCCTGCTTCTCCATTTATCGTATTCACTTTAAAACTTAATGCTATTACATTTCCTTCATTATCATATTCTGTTAAAATAGCCTTTGCTTTGTGTTTTGCTAATATTTGTTGTATCTCTGCTATTGTTTTCTCTGCTTTTATTGTTGTTGTATAATTTTTTATTGCCATCTTACTTCTCATCTCCTAACTCAGCATCCTTCAATGCTTCTATTAATAACTCTAAACACTCTTTTTCTGTGCATGAACATTTATCGCAAACATATTTATCTTTTCTACATAAATTTACTGTTTCTTGTCTTATTTTTGTTCCTATTATTCTCATCTTTTCCTCCCTCTTTTTTTATCTTTTCATACAATTCAAACCATTCTTGATACATCTTCCCTACTCTTCTCCTAGAAGCGAATTTAAAATCTCTATCTGTGCCAAAGCTTTATTATCATGTTGGCTGCAAACTTGAATTGCCATAAAATCTTTATGTTTCAATTCTTCTATCTTTTCTTTTACTAAAGATGTTGGGATACTCTCAAATTGTTTATAATGTTTATATTCACAATAACAATTATCATAAGCTTTTTGTTTGCTCTTGTTCTCTCTTTTTAGTTCTTTAAGTTCTTCTCTAACATCTTTATATGTTTCTTGATATTCTTTTCGTTTAGCTTCTAATTCTTCAGCTTTATTACACCAACCTATTCTGTATTCTTCTACCTTATCTTCCAGTTCTTTATTCT
Organism: Clostridia bacterium; assembly: GCA_045637945.1. GTDB lineage: Bacteria > Bacillota > Clostridia > Christensenellales > UBA1242 > UBA7862. The sequence continues at coordinate 28,688 of JAZUAI010000047.1, read as the reverse complement.
CATTACATACATCTTGATATTCTCTTTTATTTATTAATATTGCTTGTTTTAGGTTTTCGTTTTCTTTTAGTAAATTCTTTATTGGTTCATATAGTTCTGTTCCTGTAACTTCAGAACCCATTAAAAACTTACTTTCACAGTCTTGTATATATTCTTCTAATATCTCTCTATCTTCCATCTCTAGTTCTCCTTTTCTTTTGATTTCTTAGATACTCTCTTTTTTGTTTTCTATTCATTTTTTCAAAGTCTTGTTCCTGTAAAGCTTTTAATATTTCTAACTTCTTTTCTGGTGTTAATTCAAATTTCTTTGTTTCCATTAGTCTTCCTCCACCTCTTTAATTGCTTCATCTAATATATCTAAAGGAATATTTTGTATTTGATTAATTATTTTTTCTATTAATTTAGGATTATTAATCATATATCTATTCCTCCTTTACTTCAAAATGAATACACCCAAATTCTTCTCCAACTTCAATTCTTGCACTGTATCCTTCATAATCCATATATAATAAATTATCTTTTTCTAATCCGTTTTTCTTTCCAATTATATGAATCTCCATATTTAAACTTTGGACATTCACAACCTCCAAAACCTTTTTCTTCTTCCCATTCACTTGGCGAATAATATTTGCAATTTTTACATAGCTTTTGCATATCTATTCCTCCTTTACTTTATAACAGTTTGCTTCATATTGTTCTTTTGTTAGTATTGTTTTAATTTCCCTATATTTATCTAATAAATATACATTTCTATCTAACAATAGATGTCTATCATTTGTTATAGTTTTTATTTTTTCTCCATTCACATAGTCGCCTACTTCTATTAGGTCTATTATGTTTTTAGAGTGTTTTACTATTTCTTCTGTGTAATTTTTCCATACCGCATCTTCTTTTGGATTGTTTGTTATAATAACTAAATTGCCACTACTACCACCTCTATATGGTTTAGAGTTTTCTTTTTTAAAGTCAATTATATCTTTTACTTTATATATTGCTCCATATATAGTTCTTACATACTCTCCTATTTCCATACCTTCCTCCTTCCGATTATGTGTTATACTTTTTCTACTAGCCTTATCTTTGTTGTATTATTTACTGTTTGCTGTACTTCTATCTCTTTTTGAGTTGTATATAACAACCTATTATCTATCTCTATTTCTTTCATATTTGCTGTTTCCAGTATGGCAACTATCGCTCTTTGATAATCTAAAACTCTATTCATTGCTCGCCAGCCTTTAGATAAAAATTCATTTTCTTGCTTTATCTTTTTTATTTCTTCCTGTTGCTTTTTAGTTATTATCTTTAACATATTTCCTCCTTCAATAATTCAGGATTTTCGTATATGTTGCCTATTACTTCAATAATTTCATCATAATCTCCTAATGGTTCTGCTTCACTTACTATATCTCCTGTATGTGTTATTATGTACTGTGCAAATGTTTCAGAATATTCAACTTGTGCCTTTATTGCTCTTACGTTATTGTCTATTTTTACTATATCTCCCTCATATATTTCTTTTCCGTTTTTATCTTTTAGTCCGAGTGTATTGCATTAAGATAAAACTTGGTTGATATGGTACGCTCATTCCTATAAATTCTCTATTTTCTGGCTCATAATTCCACGTTCCTTTGTCTAGTGTTATTTGTCCTATTTTAAACATTTTTTTATAATGTTTATTCCACGCTCTAAATTTATACTCTCTCATATTTCCTCCTATCTCATTCCCTCCCAATCTTGATACCCTTCTTCTAATATCGCATCTATTGTTTCTAATATTTCTTGTACTTCTGTTTTATTAAATTTACTCATATTTTTATGCCTCCAAAAATAAATTCTTAAATATTTTTTCTAAAACATCTACTACTATACTGTTTCCTCCTTGTTTATATAATTGTGTATTGCTCATAGGAACAGTTTTGGCTTTTTCAAAATCTTCATCATTAAAGCCCATTAGTCTCCAACATTCTTTTGGTGTTAATTTTCTGATTCTGCATGTTTCTTCTTCTTTTATTTTCTGTAATAAATTATTACTTTGTGTATGTATACAAGTAGTTATTCCATTTGTATTTAAAATTTCACACGCCTTATGATGCCAACCTTTTCTCTTTAATGGTTTTTCATAGATTATCTTTGGTTGCTTATTCTCACTTTGCATATTTGTTTCCCTTATTACCTTAATTGTATTGTCTGTTGGGGATAAAGCAGCATTTGCCCTCAATGTACTTGCAATATCATGTTCATTTTTAGGTTTCCATATAAATCCTGTTCCTTTTTCTTTATGGTTTTCATTATGTTTTATAAGCCCTGCTATCATTTTTTCACTTAAATAATACTTTTCATCAACTTCATCTTCTAACATATCTTTTAATCTTAATTTAAGTTCTTCTTTGTTTGGAAATTCAAACTTGCCTTTGTCTATATCTTTTCTAATGCTTATTGTATATACTCTTTCTCTATTTTGTGGTATACCATAATCTTTTGCATTTAGCACTTGATAATAACTGTTGTATCCTAATACATTCATTGTTTCTATATAAGCATCAAAGTTATGTTTATGCTTTGCACTTAATAGATTTTTAACATTTTCCCATAACACATATTTAGGTCGAACTTGTCCTACTATTCTTATTGTTTCATACATAAGGCTTGACCTTGTTCCACTACCTAAATCTCCACCTGCTTGTTTTCCTGCTACACTAAAATCTTGGCATGGGCTTCCGTGTGTTATTAGGTCTATATCTTTAAAATCTTTATTCCATTCAGTTATATCTTGTGTTTCAAAATTAGTGTTATGTATTGCATTGAAACTTGCCATTGCATATTTGTCTATTTCTACTGCATCTACTATTTCTAAATCTATTCCTAATCTCTTTAATGATGTGCTACAAGCTCCTATGCCTGCAAACAGTTCTATTATTCTCATTAGATTACTCCCTTTCATTTTAGACTTCTGTTAACTCTACAATTACTTTACTTTTATCCGCATAATCAAATTTGTCTATGAATCCACAAACCATTTTTCTATTATCGTCTTTTAATATGCCCAACTCTACTAAACTGTCTAATATGAATTTCTTTGCAAAGCATATATTGTCTAAATCTCTCCTTTTGTTTTCCTCTATCCAAGTAAAGTTGCCCACAACTGGCTTGTCTATTTTTATATTTCCCAATTGCTGCTTGATACACATTTTTATAAAATTCTGTTCATCTTTCTTTTGCTTCGCTCCAGCATATTTGTTATATCTGTTTGTGTTTGTATATTCATTTAGTCCTATCAATCTTTTCGGTATTTCAAACTTATACTTCATCTTTTGCCTCCTACGTTTTATTTCATTCTTGCCATTTCATATTCAAATAAAATTGGTTCTACATGTTTTAAGGCTTGTTCTTTATTTATCTTTTTTAATTCTTTATCATCTTTCGCCTTCCTGTTATGTGCTTTCATATACTGATTTACTACTGCCATTTTACTTAAGCCCATTCTCCACCAATTTAAAATACTTTCTTTATCTTCCATTTGAGCCTCCTAATATTTCTTTACACATATCTAATCCGCTTTTTTCTCTGTATTCGCATTTATCTGCATTTGGATTTTCTTTTTCTATCCTTCCACAGCCCAGACAAAGTCCTTTTTCTATTGCTTCTACACAAGTCATACTTCATTTCCCCAGCAATCCCAACCTTCTACATATTGTCTTGCAAATAGTTCTATTTTTGGAACTTGTCCTACCAACTCTGTGATTCTTTCTCTTGCTTCGTCTGGTTTTCTGCTATGTTCCCTTTTTTCTGATATAATACAGCTACTAACATAATTACTAACTTTCAAATTACTCGGCTTCCCTTTTATAGCTAATAAATATACTTCGCAATTTGATTTTGTGTAATATCCTATTCCAAAAAAAGGCTTTCCATTTTTTTTATTTGTTTTTATCCAACTAAATCCTAACGTTTTATATGTAAATCCCCAAGCTTTTATAGTCTTTAATGCTTCTATTAAATTTGGGAAGGTCGCCCACATAAACAACATACAGTCTTCTGCAGATATTTTTTGTATTGTTTGTGCCATTTCTTCTAATTCACTTGTTTTCATTGTATTGTAATGACTTGTTGCCCCCCTGAAATCTTACTATCTGTCCTTTTATCTTTATATGCCCACGGTGGATCGGCATAAATAATGTTATATTTTTTATCTGTTTTATATATATCTACTTTCATTCTTTCCTCCTAATATCCTGGAATATGCTTCTCATTATCTTGAATCAACTTTTCTTCCGCTAACATATATTTTTTAAAATACGTTGTTTCCCCAAACCTGTTTTTAGCTTTCATTTGCTCATCTATAATTTCATATCCTTGTTTCTTTAAATTGAATATTTTTGCACTTAATCTTGTTATTCCTAAATCACTAAATGCATCTAAACTTGTTATATATCCAAATTGTTTCATATAATCTAAAACTCGTTCTTCCTGTGTCATATTCATACACTTACTCTCCCTTTTCTAAAATTTTCTCTTATGATATTTTTTATGTTTTCACTTATTATTGGGCTATTTTTTAACATATTCATGCTCTTAACTAGTTCTTGGTCTGTTGGTTTTGTTGTTTTTGTTTCTAGCCCTATTTCTTGTATTGTTGGTATATAATAATCGCTTTTATTTTTCTCGTCTGTACACTTTCTGCCGTCATATCTTTCTTGTCTACCACAATCACATACTGCACTGCATTTATAGCTATGTCCGTCTATTATCTTGTTGTAAATTACATACCCTAAATCATTACACTTTTCACAATGATTTTTAATCTGCTTTTCTTCTCTTTTAGCTGTATATGGTATTTGTCTATGTACTTGTAATATATCTGCTAATTTAGGCATGAATTTACTTGTTTTATATATTTCAGATAAAATATAATTAAATCTTTGAACAGACATAAATTTTAAGTTCTCATACCATATCTCAAGCTCAATATCACTTAATTTTTTGTCGTAAACTCTTTGTACTTGTTCAATACATTCATAAAATTCTTCATCACTCATTTGCTTCTTTGCCTGCCTTTCTTTTCATTAACCAATTATCCAAGTTTTGATTTAAATTGCCTTGTTTTGGTTTTTGTTTCGTTACTGCATCTACTACCCATTTTTTTATGCAAAGATAATGTGATTTAGCTTTATACCCTTTCATTTCAATATACTCATCTAGATACTTAATAAGTTCTTCCCAGTTTTCATATTCGTCTTTCAGTGTCTGCAATTCTTCATCTTTCAGTAACACATTTTTATATTTTCCATATTTGTGTTTGCTGGCTTTTGCAGTATCAGCTGAAGAAGTTTCTTCGGAAGCTGGTATATTATATATTCTTTCATTCTTTATATTCTTATTATTCTTGTTTGTGTTCACTTGTTGTTCACTTGTTGTTCGTTTGTTGTTCACTTGTTGTTCATTTAGTTGTTCAATTTGTTGGTAAGCATCCCAGTTAAGTATTGATATAAGCCTGTTTCGTGACGTTGTTTGTTGTTCAATTTGTTGTTCATTTTCGAACGATTTTAAAATTCTTTGTACCTTACTTTCAGAAATGTCTAATTTTTTTGATATAGTTTTTCTTCCAGTTATAAGTTGTCCTTTTTGTAAGGTTATTCTTTTACCTTCGAACATAACGTCATATTCCGCATGAGTTGCATTTAATAATAAGAATATCCATACTGCCAAATACTCTTTATCTTGCATTATGATTGGGTTTTCTAATGTTTTTCTGTGTAGTTTAATCCAACCACTCATATCTTTCCTCCTGTAAAATTAAAGGGATAAGTTTTATGTCTTACCCCTGTTGTTTTATCTTTATTTCTCCTGTATGTATTTTTGTATGACATATTCTACATACCTCTATTAAGTTTTCTTCTGTATCATCTCCACCACTTCCCTTTGTTTTCTTGTGGTGTTTTTCAGTTTGTCCTATCTTTCCGCAAATCTTACATTTGCCTTTTTTATCTTTTAGTAGCTTTTTATTTACTATCCTTGCTTTTTTAGGAAATGCAAAACTGCCATTATCATAATTTATACTCATATTCCCTCCATTGTTCTAACTAGCTTTTCTTCTTCTTTTGCTAATCTATACCAGCTTCTGCAGGTAATATGCATTTCTTGTAACTGTCTGTATTTTTGATATGCCCATGTTCCAAAGTCTGTTTTATTTATTTCATGTTGCTGTGCTATTTTAGAGGCAATAGATTGTATTTCTGACCATCTTGTTGCTAATAACCAACTGTCTATACTAATCTGTAATAATTCATCTGCATTTTCCATTTGTACATTTTGGAATCTCTTTGATATGTCTCTGAACTGATTAAAATCTTCTTGTACTATTTCTTCAAAATTACTTTTCATGTTTACCTCCTAAAATGGAAGTTCATCATCATCTTGTATTGGAGTTAAATCTTCTTGCTGTGAAATATCATTTTCTGTATTGTCTTTTTTAGTATCTGCAAAATATACTTCTTCTGCAACTACCTCTGTTATGTAATGTTTTACCCCTTTGTCATCTTCATAATTTCTTGTTTGTATTCTTCCTATTACGCCTACTTGTTGTCCTTTTTTAAAGTATTTACTTACAAATTCAGCAGTTTTATTCCAAGCTACTACGTTTATAAAGTCTGCTTGTCTTTCTTCTCCTTCTTTTACAAATCTTCTATTTACTGCTAATGTAAAACTTGTTACTTGCACATTGTTTGTTTGTGTAAATCTTGTTTCAGGGTCTCTTGTTAATCTTCCCATTAATACAACTTTATTCATCTATTTTTTCCTCCTTTATTTCTCCTGCTAATTTTTGATTTTTATCTAATGCTTGTTTTATAGAATCAAAATTTTTTACATCTAATATTTTAGGTAAGTTTCCTAATCTTGATTTTTTTACAATTGCTCTTGTTTCTTCACCATTTTTTTCTAATTGAATTACTATATCCATCAAATATTCGACTATTTCTAATGCGTCATAAGTAACTCCTACTGGTTGCATTTTCCCTTCTTTTGTATCCCAGACATTTTTTGCCCTTGCTACTAAAACTAAATTCATAGGAACATCTTTCAATTGATTTAATATTTTCCTTGATGTTTCCCTTCTAAATGCATACCATTTTGTTTTTTGTACTGCATTTAATGAATCAACTTTTTTACCTATTGTTTTTTCATATTCTTTTGAACATATTTCTTCAACACAGTCTAATAAGTCCGTAACTGGGTCTATTATTAAAGTTTGTCTGTCTGTGTATTCCCCTTCTAAAATTTCTTTTATTAAGTTTTTTGTTAAAATTGCGGAATTGCAAGCTAATTGATTATTCTTATCTATTTCAGCTTTCCAAAAATCAAATTCTCCTGCGTATAATCTTGTACTTCCTTCTAAATCAACTACTATTGGATTAGGTGCTGAAAGTGCAAATCTACTTTTTCCACTTCCACTTTCTCCCCATACCATAACTTTTAAATTTACATCATCTAAAACTGCTTTTTTTGCTAATGCCATACTATCTCCTCCTATTTAATTCTTAAGCTTGTCTTATCATCTATTATTTTTGTTCCTGCTACTATTTCTCCAGTTGATTTAAAATGATTTTTTATTGCTGTTTTATCTATCTTTATTGTTACTACTTGTTGCTTAAATTCTTCGGGTATATCTTCTTCGTTTTCTATTTCTACTGACATTGGATTTTTAGCTATAGATAATTTACCTAGTTCTGTAGGTATTTCTCTTAAATCTAATCTCTCCATATTTTCTTTTACATATTGCATAAATTTATCTAATTTGTTTTCTCCTGCTTTTCTCATATCTGCTAATCTCTTTTCTTCTGCTTTTATTGCATCTAATAAACCTTTGCTATTTTGTATATACCCTATAATGTTTGAACTTTTATTTTGTAATTCTCTTGATAATTCTTCTCCTAATTCGTTATATTCTTCTTCTGTTAATTCTCCATTTTCTGCTCTATCCATTAATTCTACAAATTTATTTGTTATGTTATATAATGTTAAATCACTCACTTGACATCTTCCTTTCTGTTTTGTTATAATAAAAATACATATATTTATGTATGAAATTTATTTTGAGTTAGTTATTGATTGCCGTCTTTGCTAACTCATTTATTTTGCGTAAATATACTTCTGGATAACCATATCTGTTCATTTCTGTTGTTGATATTATTGTTCTTAATGCTGTTTCTAAAGTTGTTATTTTATCTTCTTGTTTTGCTATAAACTTATTTCTATTGTCTATCATTGCTTTTTGATTTGCTATTTTTCTGTCTTTCTTTGTAAACATCTTTTTCCCTCCCTTCCTACTTAATTAATGCATATATAAACATTCCATCCCATAATAGGATAAATGGTATATATAAGAATAATAATCTTCTAATTTTGTATTTAAATTGCTTTTTCATTTGTTATTTCTCCTTTCTAAACTACTTTGTTTAGTTCTAAATTTATTCTTCTCTTCTGTAAGTCTATTGTTCTGTTTTTTGCTTTTCTTTTTATTGGAGTTTCTTTTATTGTCTCCATTTGTGCTATTTGCTTTTGCATTTCTACAAATTCTAAAACATCATTTTTATCGAACCTATAATCTTTTTTCCCGAATTGGAACATATTTTAATCCTTGATTTATAAACTTCTTTATCGTTCGACTATCTTTGATGTTAAAGTATTTTTTTACTTCTGCTGTTGTTAGTAGATTTTGTTCCATATCCGCCCTCCTTTGGTTGCTTTATATTCCTATTTTTTTAAGTTTTTGTTTTGTCAGCTCTTTTATATTTTCTAATTTTGTTTTCCCTATCTCTATAGCTCTTATAGTTGGTAAAGGAATGTTTGTTATTTCTGAAATTTCTCTTGAAGTTAAATTGTGTTCTTTTTTATAGTTTAATAAAGGATTGTTTTTATGGGTATTTTTTCTTTCTATTTTTGACTTTTTAGTATTTTCTTGCATTTTTATTTTTATCTCTTCCCAATTCTTTTGTTTTATAAAATATGTTTTTAGAGTTGACCTTGATATTTCGTATTTTTTAGACAAATCCTCATATGTGAGATTATTTTTTAAAGCATCATTGATTATTTCGTTAATCTTTTCGTTTATATACTCCGTTTTTTCTTGTTGCGGTGGTTTTCTTACTGCAATTTTTTCTAAATCTATAGCTAGTGGTGGTATTAATTCAAATCTATGTAATTCGTCATGATGTTTTTTACATAGCAAATTTACTTTTAAATAATCATTGTAATTTGGATGATGTACTTGAATATTTTCTTTTGTATTACATACTTGACATTTCATTTCTAAATTACAATAACGTTGTATATATCTAATTGTTTTAAATCTTATCTTGTCTTTTTCGTGTTTCCTATTTTTCTTATATTCTTTTTGTTTTTGTTTATAATCTTCATATTCTTGTATTGTTTTAGCTTTAGATTTCTTTATATTTTCAAACTTCTTATACCCGAACCTGTTTTATTAATTCTTGTTCTTTCTGTTTTTGCATTAGATATTCTTTCATTTGTTCCACCGTCATATCGAATGCTTTTAATTCATAATATTTTCTGTACCCAATCTCTCTTTTAAATCTGTTTTCTTTTTTCTTTTCTTCTTCATATTTTAAAAATTCTTCTAAAGTCATATTAAGTTCTTTCATTTTTTTAAACTTATACTTACCAATTTGTTCTATAATTTTTCTATCAGACCAATTTAACATTTCTTCGCCTCCTCTTTTGCACGTTTTGTGTAATTAAAGATTAAAAAAATTTATTAACATCAAATTCTGGATATTTGCTTTTTAATTTAGATATAAATTCTCTGCTTGGCTTTCTGTCTCCGCAATTCTATTTTTATATAGAATGATGGAGAAACTCCAATATTCCCCGCAAATTCACTTTGAGTTAATTTTAAACTTTCTCTAAAATCTTTAAGTATTTCCATAGAATAGCACCCCTTTCTCTAAATTCTGTAGCCATCATATTACACGATTTGTGTATTGTAAAGTTTTGTTTTTGCACGTTTCGTGTGTTTTTGCTTTATTTATCTTTTATAATCTCTTTTTTTCTCGTTTTTTCTAACAATTGCACAAAAAGTGTAGTTTTTCCTATTGCTTGTTTGCACATATTGTGTTAGAATATATTAGAGGTGTATTATGAGTATTTTAGGAGATAGAATAAAAAAAGAAAGAGAAAACTTAAATTTAGCTAGAGAAGATTTGGCAAAAAAAATAGGCGTTTCATATTCTGCAATAGCAATGTATGAGCAGGGCAATAGAGAGCCAAACAATGAATTGCTTTTAAAAATGTGTGAAATATTTAATTGCAGCATAGATTACTTGATGGGAAATAGTGAATTTAAAACAAATAGTGCTGAACTTAATGCCTATCTTGACGTTTATCATAATTCATTGTTTTTTAAAGCTATATTTGAAACTAGAAATCTTTTTAAAGATATTCCTATAACTATTGAAGATTTACAAAAGATTTCAGACATTATCTCGAAATGTGCCTTAGAAAAAGAAATAAATGATGCCAATACAATCATAACTAAATATCTATATATGTATATACAAAAAGGACGTACAGATGAAGAAAAATTTAAAATTACAACAGCTCTTTCTAAATTTATAGAAAATTCTACCAGTAAGTTTTATGAAGAATGCAATAATTTAGACGAAAAGGAAAAACACATCCACATGTGCCCAGTTTATGGTCGCATATCAGCAGGGCAACCAAATTGGGCAGAAGAATGTATAGAAGGACGTATACCTATTGACCCTAATATGATGAATATTGTTAATCCAGAAGAGTGTTATTTCTTACGAGTTAATGGAGAATCAATGAATAAAAAAGTTAAAAATGGTGCTTTTGCTCTTATTCAAAAAACAGACTATGTTGAAAATGGAGAAATTGCAGTAGTTCTTGTAAATGGTTATGATGCAACACTTAAAAAGTTCTCTAAACAAGGAGATTTAATTATATTAGAACCAATGAGTACAGACCCTTCATTTACTGCACAAGTATATGATAAAAACACAGAAGTTAAAGTTATAGGAAAATATCTTGGTAAAATGGAGATGGAATAATATGGCTGGATATAAAAGACAAATCCGACCTGGTGTATGGAGATTAGAATATCAGTTAGATGGAGAAAAATATTCTCAAAATGTTAAAGCTAAAACTCCTACACAGGCAGATAAAGAATTAGCTAAATTTATAACTGAAGTGGAAGAAGGTAATTTTACAAAAAGAAATAATATTAGATTTGTAGCTTTTGCTCAAACTTGGCTTGATGAATATGCTAGACCTAACTTGAAACAAAACACTGTAGATATCTATTTTGCAATGTTAAACTCTAAAATTCTTCCATTTCTAGGTAACTTTTATATTGATAAAATAAATAAACAAACATTAACTTCTTTCTACAATACATTAAAAGAAGAACATGATTTATCAACAAAAACAATAAAAAATTATAATGGACTAATTTCTTCTATCTTGCAATTAGCTGTAGATTGGGAATATTTAAAAATTAATCCTTGCTCTCATTTAAAGCTACCTAAAAACGAAAAAAATATTGATGTAAAAAAATTCTTAACCCAAAAAGAATTAAATGTATTGTTACATTATTTAGATAAGCAAGAAGATTATACTTTTAAGACTATTATATATTTAATTATATATACTGGTTTAAGAAAAAGCGAAGCTTTAGGACTTACATGGAAAGATGTACAATTTGATGAAAATTATATTTATATCAGACAATCAAAAGTTACAACTCGTTCTGGAGAATTAGTTTCTATTACAAAAAATCCTTCATCTACTAGAATTGTACAAGTCCCAAAAAAAGTTATGGATATGATAAAGAATTTAGATAGAACTAACGAGTTTGTATTTAATTTTAAATCGCGAACATTGGGAAATAAATTTAAAGAATTTATAAATAATTACAAATGTATTCCTCAAATTACCTTGCATAAATTAAGACATACACACGCAACATTATTAATTAGCAATAACATTGATATAAAATCTATTTCTGCAAGACTAGGACATTCTGAAACATCTACTACGTTAAATATTTATAGTCATGTTTTACAAGAAAATGATAAAAAAATAGCGAATATGTTAAACGATTTATAATTTTTTTTGCAACTAAATCGCCTAAATTTCGCCTATTTTATATTTTAATTTATGCATTGCTTGGTAATACTGGACTTCATTGGCTGGGGTACTAGGATTCGAACATTTCTAACACTTTTAACCATAAGTACCTCAACACCTTTAATTTACCTGTTTTTCAATGTTTTTTAAATATTTTACTCTTTTATTAACTTGCATATAAAAGCATAAAAATTGATATTTTTTCATAAATGTTTCGCCTAGATTTCGCCTCGTCTTTTTGTCAATATTTTTAGAGATATGAAAAGAAAAAGAGGCTTAGCCCCGTTTGGTTTTAATCCTCTTTCCCCCATATATTTTAATTCTAATGTAGTTATTATAGCATACTAGTAAAATATTTGCAATACCTAAAAAACATTTAAAATTAGCCTTAAAAACGAGGCTCTACAATCGCCGTAGAGCCTTTTAAATTTTTAATTAATATACTTCCTTGCCTTGATTTAGGCTGGTTTTATTCTTTTTGTATTTCTTGTTCTGTTTCTTCATAAGTATATTTCAAAGTTTCAACATCGATTGCTTCATCAAATATCATACCTGTTTCTAATTGTCTTATTTTTAAATTTTTATCTGAATATGTACGATATAGTTTTATTCCATCATCTCTTATTTCAAAAAATTCTCTAACAATAGCCATCTTCATATTCTCCTTCCAAATCTCCTACTAATTTTGAGCTTATACTCGTTGAGCTCCAATTAGTAGCTGCTAAATATGCTTCTAAATCTTCTGGATAAACGTGTATTTTTAAATTACTATTAGCATTGTTAAAAACATTAGTAGAAGCCAGTGTTGGTGGCGTATGTGCATAACAATAAACATTAGTTAACGACCCGTTTTGATACAAAGCGTTCGACTTCATATCCGTTAAACTCGGAGGTAAATATAATCTGTCTATCCCACTATAAGTTATACTGGATGAATTTATAGTCGTCAAAGTGTTGTATAATGGTAACCTACGTATATTAAGTGAATGATATATTGCTGATGAAGCAAACTCATGATTTGTTTCTGGTTTTGCATACCATATTTCCTCAACACTGGTATCGTATGCCAGCCTACCAATAGAAGTTGGTTTATAATTCTTAGGATATATCAGCTTTTTAACTTTGCCTCCAGAATATATCGGATATGTTATCTTAGTCACATTATCATTCATTACAAGATATTCTAAATCATAATTAAATGTAGCAAATTTATCTCCAATAGTTAGTGTTGTTTCAGGAAGAATAAGACACTTTAATTTTGTCATCATAAATGCATTAGCTCCATATTCCTCAACACCTGGTGCTACAAACTGCTCCAAATTAACATTATTCATAAGTGCTTTAGAAATCACCTCTAATACGTTTTGGGATAAGAAAGCCTTTTTCAACAATTTAAATATTTCAACTTCGTTAGAACCTTTTATAGCTGTCTTATTATAACTACTACCAGAAGCACCTAATGCATATTTTTGGGATGCAATTATCTCTATCATATATTCTCCATAAGAAGAATAAGTGTGTTCCATTACTTTTGCACCTGTAAAACTGTTTGTTTCTGTGATAATCCCATCTCCCCAATCGATAGTGAACTTTGTAGCCGAACCAGTGGAGGATAAGGTTAAAGTAACCGTTAATCCAGTTTCTTCAGTAATCTCGATATATAATTCACTATTACCACTTTGCGGAACATATATAGCTCCAACTTGCGTATTATGGGTTATATTAGTAAACTCTCTATTCCATCCGTGAAAAAGTAATCTATCATGTTCTGGAAGTTCTGGAGCAATAGCATCCTCGCCTTTGTTTACATAGTGTTTTTTTAATAGAGTTCCATCATAATCTACAAACTCAACCTCAAATTGACCGTTACCTTCTATAATAGGATATTCAGAACTTTTTTCTGATACATTAACAATAGCAATTGTTTTATCGGCGACATTATATTCTCCATTATCTGTAATATTTAATGTTCCACTTGGTATTATATATTCATCAGGTATTGCCTCAACATTTACCTTATTTAAACCATCATATTCTTCATCTGCCTTTATCTCTTGTTTTACTTTTGTTGGTACTATTATTTTATCTTGTAGTTTTACAGGATTAACTTTAACACTACCGAACCCGTATTCAGTAGGTTTAAAGTTCTGTTCTACTTCTTTTGGTATTACTTCTAAATCTTCTAAGGCTGGGTAGATTTTTTCAACATCTAGCTCAATTTCTCCTATTTCTATTTCATCTTCTACAACAATTTCGCCAATTTTAATTTCCAACATCATCACCGCCATGAATAGAACAATCTTTTTCAAGATTCATCTCGTAATTTCTTGTTTTTCTTTGACCTGTTTTTAATGTTACTTCTATATCAAAGTAAAAGGTTCCGTCACTATAAACTAATTCTTGTGTATCTTCTGGTTTTAAAGTTACTTTGTATTTGTTATCCTCAAACCTAAAATCTTCTTTATTCTTTTCGAAAATAATGTCACTCACTCTGTCTGGGTGTCTCCTACAAGTAAGGATAAGAGTGTCTATATCTTCTAGTACAATTATTTCTCCCGACTTGTTTTTTATTGGAAATACTAATGTTGGAGTGTCTCCTCTTACAAATTCTATATAATTCATGTTTCCCTCCTATACAAAAGAGCAGTAAACTTTTTAAAGTCTACTGCTCATTCTTAAGCTATTTTATATATATGTCTCCTTGATAACGTCCTGCAATCCATCCACTAGGTATTCTCATCCAAATATCATTACCTATTTTTTTAGTTTCTAAACAAGTTACTTTTGTTCCAGATTTTAATGTTGCTTTCTCTTGAACTAATGAATGTGCTTGTCCATCCTTTGTTAATTCTTTTCTGTCTTTCCAACGTTCTTCAATTCCTGCCCCATCTCTTACTTTTAAATTTACCTGTGTTGTATATGCCTGTTTATCCTTATAAGGATTATCATTTTCTTCTACTTCTCCTAAGTCTATTGGAGTTCTACTTCTTTGAATATGTGTATATCCTGTTCTTATTGCTCCTACTGTTACTTTTTTATTATAATTTTTATTTTGTTCTAATATTTTCATATCTGCATCTATTATTGCTATATGTCCATATTTACCTGTTGACCATACAATTATATCTCCTGCTTTTAATGCATTTGAAGAACTTAATATATCCCAACCTTCAATAGCATTTCTTGACCAATCTTTTGCATTTCCTCTTGCTTTAAATGGTATTCCGCATACCTGGTATAAATATTGTTGTATCAATGATACACATTGTCCTTTAAATCCATAATCTGGTTCTGGATTAGCTACACTTCCTTGTTCTAACGCCCATTTTTCAAATTCTCTTAAATTCATAATTATTCCTCCCTTGTTATTCCTTTTATTGCCCAAAATTGAGCTTCTTCTAATTTTGTTATTGCCAAGCTTGTCTCTCTTGAATTTTTACAATTTATATCCATAACGTCATACACTTTAGAAAATGTACTTCTTATTAGTTCTATTCTGTCCTTCTGCTCTTCTGTTGTTTCTAAAAACTTTGCTCTATTGTTCATGGATTATTCCCCACTTTCTTTTAAATTCTTTAAAAACTCATCTGCCTTTATAGCATTTTGTGTGTAGCTGTTATTTTTCCAGAATGATACTACTATTACAGCTACTTCTATTAACATTTCTACTGCTGTTAATATCTCACTTTCTGATACGTTGATTAAATCAACTCCAAACTTCTTAAGTACCATATTTATAATTACTATTGCTAATGATATAGTTCTTACTATTGTTCCTTTTGATATTTTCATATTCTCACTTCCTTTCAATCAATTATTTCAAATCTTTCAATTCGTTCTTTTATTTCATCTACAAAAGAATTACCTTTTAATTTTTTATATAAATCATAACTGTATTCAAAACTTTGTAATTGATATCGTGTGATTTGTTTTTTCTCTTTACATCTATCCCAAATATCTAAAATATCATTTCTTAAAGAACACTTAGTTCCTTTAAGAATAGCTTTTGAAAAAATAAGCAAAGCTCCTATTTCTCCAATAAAGAAGGTAATGAGTACCCAGTATTCTTTTAAAAAATTAAGAATAGTCAATTTTAACACCTCTTTTCTAACTAAAACTTAAATTTATATTTCTATACTCTACGACAAGAGGTATATTGTTTATTTCATAAATGTCTCCGTCAAAAGCTAAAATAATTCTTATTTGGCAATCGCTTATTTTCTGTGCTGTAATGCTTGTACAATTTACTTCCAAATTGTTTCCCTGACTATCTTTGTTAGTTATAACATTTGCATAAGCACTTGTGTTGTTAGTTAATAAATACCCTCCTGCTCCATGCCTTACTCTTATTGCTAGTGCATTTACAGTAATTTCATTTATATTAGTTATTCTTTTTGGTAAAATTATATCGAAACCAATTTGTGCCCTAGCTGATGTTAATAAAGCTCCCATGCCAGCACCGTATGTATTTCCTGTCGAATAGGTGTCGCCTGTTTTGTAATACAAATCATTTTCTATATTGTCTTGCATTTGATTTAAGTTCTCAGAATTTATTGGTGTCTTTGTTGAAGGCAAATCTTCAAATTTAATTTTGTTCATTTTTTTCTCCTTTCAATTCTTTAATTTCTTTTTGTAAATCTTGTATTATGCTATACAACTTCTGTATCGCTCCGTAAGAAGCTGATGTCATTGAATAATTATCTACTCCATCATTGTTTTCTGATGTTATTTCTTCTGAATATTTATATTTATCTCCAATAACAAAACCGATGTGCTTTTTATCGCCATCGGCTTGAGTTTTTAGATTATATTTGTATATGTCTGTGTCTAAAATAATTTTTAATGCTGTGTCATTATTTAATTTTTCGAAGTTCTTTTTATGTTCTTCTAATGATGTTTGAGTTATTTTAGGACTTCTTACCTCATCTGATTTAATTGTTGTTTGTTTCCCTGTGCTATAACCACTTACAGATATTCCAGCACCATCTATATTAACAGAATTGTTATATGAGTTTTTCACTGTAATTGCCCCTGTTAATCCTTCTGAAGAATCTGCGTGTGCTAAATATATTGTATCAAAACCATAAGTATTACTTCTAACTCTTATTCCGTCTGCCATTATAGAATTTTTAGAAGAATGACCCGTTAAATCATTTCCAGATATACTTAACTCAGGTGTTCCTCCAGATAAATTTATCTTTCCTCCAGTTATATTTGCATTATTTGAAGTAAGATTGTTTGCCGTTACGTTTCCGTTTTTATCTACTTTAAAATTTGTACTATTTATCGTTGTATTGTCACTTGTCAAATTTATTTGTTTTCCGCTCAAGTGATATTTTGTTTGCGTCGATTTGTATGTTTTCAGCAGACTGATTAATTTTTGAAATAATTTCATCGTTTCCCACCTTCTTTGATACTGTGCTTGATATAGAATCTGTAGTCTGTTTTATCTCTGATTTTGTTGTGTTTAATTCTCCTTTTGTTGCATACGTTTCGCTTACGTTAGAAGTTATCTCATTAGCTTTTACATTTATCGCACTATTCATTTGAGCTGTTGTAGAATAGTTAGTTAGCTTTTTGTCTACACTTAAATTGATACTTTCTGCTGTTTGACTTATCTCACTATTTACTTCTGCTTTAGTTGCGAATTGCGTTGTATATATGTTCTGTGTCATTAATCTTACAAATAGATATGAAGTTGGATATCCTAACATTGTTACTGTGTAATCTCCATCTGTTAGTAATATTCTTGGATATTCATACTCTATTGTTGTTGGTGTTTCTAATACATAAGTTGTTCCATCTGCGTTATATCCTACCCTTTTATTTACTACACAAGTTTGTGCGTCATAATCTAATATAAATTCATCATAATTTTCTGCATCATAATAAAGTAAGTTGTTAGGTAATACATAATCAAATTGTTCTCCTGTAGCTGTGTTCTCAAATCTTAATTTTCTGCCTTTTGGATATAGGTCATCACTTGGGAATAAATTGCTATGAGGATATAAGTAAGATATATTTTCTGTTCTTGGATATATCTTTACATATATGGGTTCGCTTTGATTAATTCCTGTTAGGCTTATTGTTCCATTTAAGCTTTCTTCTGATATTGTTATATCTGCTATATCGCCTATTTTGGAATTAAGCTCGTCTACTGTTTGTACTACTCTATTTATTTTTTCGTTTTGTTCTGTTGTTTGACTTACTACACTTTCTATTACTTGATTTTGTTTGTCGACCAAAATATAAGCTTGATTAATTCTTTTATCTGTTGTATCTGCGTATTTGTACTCTGTCTCTGTTTCTTCTGGCTTATCAGCATACAAACCTTCTGTTAAACCATCTTCAAAAGTAATCTCGTCATTTAGAAGAATTGTAGAATATATTTCTCCGTTCAACGAAAAAGCAAATCTATCACATGCTTCTAAAAATAATATTCCTTTACTTTCCACATCAAATGTATAAAACTCAAATGATTTTAAATATCTAAACATCTCATCTATGTATAAATCTCTATCATTTGTACTTAATAATTGATTATCAGAAATTCTATATTCATGCAGTCCATTTAGTTGTATATCTGTATCGTCTTTTCTAAATATGTTGTCGCTTTCTTCTGCTCTGCTAAACACTAGAGAATTTATAAAATATTTTTCTCCAATTGTTACATTGTCTTCATTTAAATATTCATTATCAATTTCTTGACCGCTTTCTGTTGGATATACTAGACAAAAATCTTCGCCTTTAAATAATAAAAAGCTACATGATATTGTAGCTATTTCATCTAAGACATCTCTAAACGTATAACCTATACCTATATGAAGTCTAGGGTCTACCAATTTTTCTGAGTTTATAAAAATAGCTGGAATATTATTTGTATTCCAGCCTAATCTTTGACATATTTGTATTAAATAGTTCCTTAATGTGATTTGCTCTGATATTGTTAAATCATAATCTGTCATTGATTCAAGCATTTTATCGTAAGCTAATGCCACATAAGAATTAGTATCTTCTTTCTTTTCTACTGAATTAACTGTACAGGTATTATATGTAACATATTCATAATCTTGTTCGTTTAGCTTAACTCCTGCCGTTACTTTTATTTTAGACTTTAAAGATATACGATTTTTAGAATCTATTTCTATTTTGTGCATTATAGTTTTAAATAATTTAGAATTAAAAGAAGGTTTTATGTAGTTTACATCATCTTCACTTATTTCTACATCATCTATATTAACTTTAAAATTAAATTGTCTACCATAAGTTTTTATATTATTTTTAAAATTATCTGTTACTTGCCTCATACATAATACTCCCTTTTTTTATTAGAAATTACTGCACTACTATATCCTTCTATTTTTCCAAAATATTGTTGTTCCATTTCTTGGTCATTAGAATAGCAAGACATATCAGTAATAGTTTTCTTTATGTCGGGATTATAAAAAGTTACTTTATTTTCCGCCTTATTAAAAAGAGATAGGATTAATCCTACCTCTTCTTCGTTAAGCTTTCTAAAAGTCATTGTTATTTTTGGATATATTCCTTTTAGTGTTCCTGAATTATCTCCAGACAATGCCCTTCCTGTATCTTTGCCCCAAATTTTATGATATCCAAATCTAGCCTTTAAAAGATATGGTGCCATAACAACACCATCTATTATTAAACTATTTTTATCTATTAGCATAATTACCTCCCATTTGTAGCAAAAGCAAGTTCTTGTTGTCTTCTAGCAATTCCTCTTTGTATTGTTCTGCTATCCATATTAATTACATAAGAACCTCCAGTTGCTCCAATTCTACTTGCTAGCTTATCAGCTAATATATCAAGCCATTCTAGGTTGTTCTCTAATGGCATTACAGCTTCTGCTCCAGCTTCTCCTATTATTGCTTGTGTTGGCTGTGCTATTACTGCACCTTTTGCTAGTTTTGGGATTTGTGGTATATTAATACCCCATCTCTTGCCTCCTAGACCTGGAACCCAATCTGGTGCATTGAAACTTAATTTATTCATGCCTCTTATTAAAGCATTTAAACCACTAATTATAAGATTAATAAGACCTTTTATTGCTCCCCAAATAGTGTTTACTATTCCTTTAACTAAATTAACTAAACTATTAAATATGCTCTTAATAAACTGCCATACAGAAGAAATGATACCTTTTATTCCATTCCATACACTTGCAAATATATTTTTTATACCTTCCCATGCTCGAGACCAATCTCCTGTAAATATGCCAGCTATAAAATCTATTATTCCATCAAATACTCCCTTTATTGTAGTAAATATAGAATCAAATATATTTAATAGCCCTTGTAACAATGATGTGAATATGTTGTAAATAGTTTCTCCTACAATTCCAAAATTGTCTTTTACCCAATCTGTTTTGCTTATTAACCAATCAATTCCACCTTGTAAGAAGTCCTTTATTTGTTGCCAATATTTTGTTATTGTTCCTATAATCAATACTATTGCTCCAGCTACTGCTGTTGGTACACTTGCAATTATTGCTCCTACTGCTAAAATTGCTCCTCCAATACCTTGTATTATTTTTCCAAAGTTCCCCCAAGACCTGTCATTTAAATATCCAATTAAGCTTTGAATTGTATAGACTATACTTGAAATTAATAAGCCTATGCCTAGAGATTTAATTCCCTCTATTCCAAATTTTAATGCTGTAATTCCTGCTGTAATTCCTGCAAACAATGATAATACTGCATCTTTATTGTCCATTATCCATTTTAGCCATCCAGGAACTTCTCCCTGTATTCCGCTTAAATCCATACTTGGAGAGCTAACTCCAGCCCCTCCTCCTGATGAATTAGAAGTATCTGACAATACATTCATTTCATCAAAACCTTGCAATGATTTTTGTATTTCTTTTGCAGATTTAGCTGTGCCTCCTGCACTTGCTTGCATTTTCTTAAAGTTCTTTGCACTTGCATTCCCAAATAAATTGATTCCAAACCACGCATTTGCTATCGCATTAACATAGCTTAGTAACGTATACAATAATCTGATTAATCCTTGTACTACTGGTGTAAGAGCATTTGCTATAACATACCTCATATATTCAAAATCTGCAGCAACTTGATTGTTATATTGTGAAACAGAGTTTACTGCACTTCGTACAGCATACCATGCTGTTCTTATTCCAACAACCGCCATTGCCATTTTACCTAATTTACCTATTTGACTCTGCAAGTTTTTGCCTACACTATTTAATGAGTTTTGTATTTTATTTGTTTTTATGGATTCTATTTTTTGTTTAAATTCACTTATTTTAGCATTGTTTTCTGTTTGCTTTGCTTTTATTTTGTCTAATTTCTGATGTACTTTTTCTATTTTAGGTGCTTGCTTATCTATTTCTTTTGTTGCTTGCGCATATTTATTTTGCATTTGTGTAAGTTGTGCGTTTATATTTGCATATTCTGGAGTGTCAACTGCTACTGACAACTCTTTATTTTCACTAAATAATCTTTGTTTTTCTGCTTGTAATTTTTTTATTGTTTGTCTATATTCTTCTGCGTTCTGTTGTAATTCTTCATAATTATCTATTTCTTGCTGTAAAGCATTTTCATTTGTACTAGCATTTGCATTTTCTGTTTGCAACTTTTTTATTTTGTTTTCTAATTCTGCTATTCCTTTGTCTACTTCTTTATTATCTATTTTTGTTTTAACTCTTAAATATCCATCCACTATATCACTCTCCTTTCATTTGTTTTTCGAAGAGTTCATCTAATCTTTTCTGCTCAGATGTTTTTTCTTTCTTGATTGCTACTTGCTCTTTTTGTTTCATCCATTTTTCTTTTTCTTTCTGGTCCTTTATTTGACTAATGTCAAAATTTCTAACGAACCTTATTCTATTTAATACGCATTTATCTGTTAATCCACATACTAAATCATAAAACAACCACCAATGCATTGGCTGTTTAGTTAGGTCAATATTATAATCACTAAAAAAAGAAGCCTGTACATATCCCCAATCTTGTTTAAAGGATATATCTGCTTCCTCGTTACCTTTTTTTATTTCTTTCCCACAAGTTAAAAATTTTACAGCAATATTTAACAAGTCATTCCAGTTTTGATTATCCTGTATTCCTTCATCTCCAAACAATAGATAAATTATTGCTAATCCTCGTTCTTCGTCTGGAATATTACTCTCTGCTATTTCATTACATTTTAAAGCAATAGCATAATCTGTATTTATCTTATACTTTTTCCCTTTAACTTGTGCATATTCTGGATAATTATTCATCTGTCAACACATCATCTTCTACAACTTTATATTTTGATTTAATTCTATCTGTCATGTCAGTTATAGTTAATTTCATTTTACCTAAATGTGGCTCTAATGATTCACTTATATCATCCCACATTTCCCAATATGGATTTCTTCCATTTAAGTATTTCTGTGTTCCACCTTCTCCTAGAAATAAATCCATTGCAACTTCCATATCTTTATAGAATTGTTTTACTGCTTTTGCTTTTTGTTCTTCGTTGTTGCTTAATAATTGTTTCCCTTTATGGTCTTGTTTTTTATCTATTATAATAAATTGAGTTTTTAGTTTTTTCCTAGCTTCTTCTATTTGATTTACACATCTATTGTATTTTAAAGGCAAATCTATATCTCCTAAATCAAATTCTAAAAAAGCATAATTACCTTTTTCATCTTCTATTACATTGTTATCTTCATCTACAAGACCTAATTTAAGTATGTCTTTTCTTTTTTTTAGCTTTATAATATCTTCCATAAATACTCCTTTATAAAAAAATATCCCCCAGTATAACTGGGGGTGCTCTTCTTATTACCATCCTGTAATTTCAACTAATTTATATGTTGATACTTTTTGTGTTACAAGTCCTATTGCTTTGTATTTCCATGTTCCATTTGGTTCTAAATTATTTATGTTTGCCATGGCAGTTCCTAATTGTGCTCCGTCTTCATCATATAGATTAAAAGTTACTTGAACATAAGAATAAGATTTATCTGTATTGTTTTTTATTTCGCCTTCAATATAAGTTGTTCCAATAGCATCAATAACTTTAGAATCTGATATTAAAGTGAATTTTTCTTGTTCTGCACTAGTAGGTGTTGTATCTCCACCAGACATTAATCCTCCTATTACTCCCATAAGTAAAATAACACCTAACACTATTCTTACTACACCCTTCTTTTGCTTTTTACCACATTTAGGACAAACTTTAGCACTTTTGCTTATTTCTGTTCCACAGTCTTTACATACTTTCATTGACATTTTTATTTCCTCCTTTATTACTAACTAAGTTAAATAATAACATACAATGGTTGTAAAATACTGTCGAATTTTGTAAAAAATTTATATTTTTTTACACACCTTCTGTTTCAGCAACGAATGTTGGTACTCCATTTTCAAATGTTACTGTTCCAAATGTAGGGTCTCCTTGATAGTTTATAGTATAATTTACTTGTGCTGTTTCTCCTTTGTTGCTTTCTATTGCAATTGCAACATTCCATACTCTTGCTCTATATTTTGGAGCAGAATCTTCATCTGTTACACTATATTTGTCTATTTCTAATAAAGTTGTTTGAGCGTCAGAACCAGTTTTTAATCTATATCTTATATCATCTATAAAATCAAATACTGGGTCTCCTTTATAAGCTGTTTGCTCTGCACCAGAACTTAATGAATAGCTATCAACAGTTTTAGTTGCATTTTTATTTATTATCCATTTTTCTTCAGATACATTTGCATTATATTCTGTTGACATATCTGTTATACCAACACCTATTATTGCCCATGTTGGTGCTTCTGCCTTTGGTGTAGTGTTTAGAAAATCAGCCCATTCTGTTCTATCTATTTTTCTAATATCTGACATTTATTTTTCCTCCTTAAATTTTTCATAATATTCACATTTCATTTGAATTATATAGATTGCTGTAGTTTCTGTTTTTTGCAATACATACCCAGGACTTGTGCAAGATACATCTTGCATTCCATCTATATTTGGATATATTCTTTTTTTATTTTGCATTTCTACCCATTGCATAAACTCTTCACAAAACTTACTATTGGCTAAGTTTATAATTGCTTGACTTGCCAGTGGTGCTTGTACAACGAAATCAAAAGTTATTTGCTTTACTTTTCCACCTAATATATCAGTGCTTACCACTGGAGTTGATGGTGTTCTATCTATGGAATAGCTATTAATATCATCTTTCAAATAATCAACATTTATTTTGTCGCCCTCTAATAAATGGCATGTTTCTATCCATTCTTTTATTGCTTTCATTTTTGACTCTTCCATTACTTGCCTCCACTATCTAAAAATTCTTGTAAGTCATTATAAACATCCTGTTCTCTATCAATCATCATTCTATCAACCCAATAAGCACCTCTTTTAGGTGCACCTTGATATCTTAAAGATTCATTAGAGATTGTTCTTTTTACACCTTTAGGTCTACTTGGTCCAACAGCCTTCTTCCCTATATACATATAATGTGCATAAGGAGAAGCATAAACTATTGTAGAATTATCAGGATATCTTTTATTGTTCTTTAACATTCCTGTTCTAAACGGAACATACGGGTCGCAAAATCTATCAACTGTATCTCTAAAAAACTTATTAACAGGACCATTGGCTTGCAAACCATGCTCTTTTATTATTTGATTAGCACGATTTATATTAACGATAACATCATATTTCATTACTCAGACACCCCTATTTTATAGTGTTGTAGTCCGCCTTTTCGATTATCATCTACACTTACTACTTTAAATAACTGATATTTCTTTATTAATGACTTGTAGTCAAATTCATCATTTATAATTCCTTCAACTACATAATCATCTTTAGAAATATTTAATTCTTTAGTAGTAGGTATTGTTATTGAGCCTGTGCTTCCTTTCTCTAGTCCGTTTATCAACTAGATTAGTCTTTTTATTATGTCTAAAATAAACTTCCTTAAAGGGCATTCTCGTAACAGTTTCGTCACTATTAATATGATAAACTGTTATTTTGTTCTTAAAAAACTTTTTATTCATTTAGCACACCCCACAATACAAAAGTGGTTTTCCATCTGTTCCTATTACATTCCATAAATAAGTTGATAGAGTAGATTGCATTTTTTCAGAATATTCTTTTTTGATTTCTTCTGGTGTAGAATAAGTTTCACTCCAGCCTTCTATATTTTGACTCTTCAAATTTCCTATTTCTTTTAATTTTGTTTCTTGTTCATTTAGTAGTTTAACAATTAAGCAAGTAACATATTTAACTTCTTCTGGAAGATTGTTTTTATCAATTCTTCCAAAAGTTCTATGGTTAATATAATTACTTGCCTCTATTGCCAAATTTTTAAAATTGTCAGGCATGCTTTCAGCACCTAACAAATTTATATATTCTTGTTCTGTTATGTATTTAAGCATACCTTAACCCTCCTTAGGCATTTTTCTTGATTTGTACACCTAATGCGTTTGTTACCATTAAGCCACCAACTTGTCTACCTTGTAATGCAGAAGAACCGATATGTTTTCCGTCTTTAATATCTTCAATAGAAGGTTCTTTTTTCCATACTTCATATTTTTGGCAGAATCTTTTGTCGTAGATTATAAATTCTACATCTTCTCCCATTAAGTAGTTTGGTTTTGTTGGTACACCAGCTACTTTACCAATTACACCTTCTCTTACTAATTCAGCTCCTAATGTTCCAGCCGTATTAGAGAATTTTTCATCAGTTAATAGTGATAATTCTGTATCTGCTGATATTGCAACTCTCATATTTCCAACTTTCATTCCTCTTTTTTTCATGTTAGAAATTTCACCAGCTATTTTCTCATATACATTTGTTTTGTCACAAGGTGCTGTATCTGGGCTTACTGTTCCACCTTCTTTTAATGCTTCAATTGCCATATTTTCTTTTTTCATACCAATTGAATAACCAGCGCTTTCAATTCTTTGTGCTTTTAAATTGTCTGGAACTGTTTCAGCTTCATATCCATCTATTAATTCATTTACACCATAGTCTTTGTCTATTGGTAATGGTAAATAATCTGTAGCAGATTGTGTTAATTCGATACCATTTAATATATCGTAATCTGATACTTGTACTTCCCCATTTCTTGTAGGTACATTTATTTGTCCTGTTACTTCATCTTTCTCATAATCTGTTGAGAAATCCTCATAAATATTCATTTCTGCTCTTGCTATTGCTAATACTTCATCAGCATATGTTTCTTTTCTTTTATGTGTTCCTGTTCCTAATGCGTTTGCCATAATAAATCATTCCTTTCTATTTTTCAAATAATTCTGGGTGTTTAGCTTTCAATATAGCTGTAACACCGTTATCTGTTGAGCTTATTGACTTTACTGGTGCACCAGTAGCCTTCGGCTCATTAAGTTCTTCTCCCTTTGTAAATTTAGGGTTATCATTTAAGAACTTAGCTAAATTCTCTTCAAACTCGCCTTCCATTTTGCTTACTTTAAACAAAATATAATCAACATCTTCTGTATCTTTTACTCCAGCTTTTAATATAGCAACTTCTTTTTGCAATTGTGATATTGTATTATCTTTTTGTGCATATTCAGCATCTTTTTCAGCTTGTTTTTGTTCTGCTGTTTTTTGACTTTCTTGCCATTCTTTGAATGCTTTCAACTCTTCTTTTGAAGGCATCCCTTTCATCTTTTTAGCAACCATCGCATCGGCTATTTTTTGTGCTTTTGCTTCTATGTCATTTTCAGCATTACCCTCATTTTTATTTGTAGTTTGAGTATCTACATCCCCAGTTCCTTCGTTTCCTTCTACTGTTTTCGTTTCTTCAACTTTTATATTGTTATCTTCCATAACTACCTCCCGTTTATCGTCCGTCGACATATTCCCAGTTGTTCTTTTAAGCCTGCCACCGTAAAAAAGGCATAAAAATAAGAGACCAGTTTAATTACTAATCTCTTGCATATAAAAAAGACACCTTTCCTAGTGTCTTAATTAACAATTATTTTCTATATCAACTATAATATTTAATATATCCTCATATTCTTCTGCTAAAGGAGTAAAGTCTTGATTTGGTGTTAAATTATCCATCATTTTGTTATAGATAATATCTTCTATTTCTTCTAAACTATTAAAATCATATTCTTTTTGCAAATCAATATTTTCTTTTTTCAACAATTCTTTTTGTCTATCAGAAAATTTATTATCTATTCTCATATTATCACTCCTTCTTTGTTTTCTTAGGATATGTTGTAATTAATTTACCTGTTTCTGTATTTATTACAACTGTACATGTCTCGCCATATATTTGTTGGCTTTTATCAGTTCTTATTTTACCATATTTTACAGGATTTTTCAATGTATTTTCAATATCAGAAACACTTAAATTTCTTGCATACGTTTGCGATATTAAATGTTCTCCAATTTTCGTTATTTCTATATTATTAACTTTCATCCCTACAATATTACTGTTGTTATATTTATTAGCTAATTTAGTTATATTTGATATTTGAGCAGTAGTTGTTTTATCTAATGGACCAACATATAATCTTGCATTGTCAAGTTTTAATGCTGTTTGTTTTAGAAAATCATTTAATTCAGTCTGATGTGTTTTATATATTAATGTTTTCTTTGCGAACTGTGATTTTGTATTTTCTATCAACTTATTATCTGTTGTATTACTTCTTAATATTCCTTCTAAACCAGCTATTTCTTTTTTGTCTTGCCTTATAGTTCTTTCCATTTTTCTTTGTAATTGTTCAGCATCATATCTTGACATTGTCTGACCATTATACTTGACTTTTTCATTTTTCATTTCTTCTAATTCATCTTTGCTATATGTTAATGTAGAACCTTCATAATAAGGTCTCCAATCATGTCTACAATTTACACCTTT
Organism: Clostridia bacterium; assembly: GCA_045637945.1. Lineage (GTDB taxonomy): Bacteria > Bacillota > Clostridia > Christensenellales > UBA1242 > UBA7862. Next base: position 660 of record JAZUAI010000047.1, on the reverse strand, counting down.
AAATCCTGTTACTTCTCCATATCCTATATCTTGTAAACTCAAATAACTCTTTTTACCACTTCTACTTACTACTTTCCCTTGCCATTCTGCATGTTCTGGTCTTGCTCCTGAATGTGCTGTGAGTTCCATCAAATCCCAACCGAGTTCGTCAGCTCTCATTTCTTGTAATTTACCACAGGTCTGATTTACTCCAGTTATTATATTCATTCTTACTGCATTTTCTACACTTCTACGTTGTCCTGATGGATATGTTATATATGAACCTTCTTTTGAAACCTCTTTTACTGTATCTAAAATTGATTGAGAATAACTTTTTACTCCTGTCGATACTTCCATATACGCTTTATTCATTGCATTATAAAATTGTGTTTGACTTGTGCTTGCTGTTGTCATTACTAAATTGCTTAGATTATTATGTGTTTTTAGTATTGTAGATTCCAAAAACTGCCACATACTCTTACTTTGTTTTATTGGTTTTGGATTTAATCCTGCTAATTTATATATTTTATCGTCATATTTTAATGAATTTACCCCAGCAGTTTCAAATATTTCTTGAATTTGACTTGCTGAGGTTTCGTTATGGATAGCAACTTGATTAATTATATCTTGGTATAATATTCCCATTTCTTTTGCTATTAATATATCATTTAAAACAACCGT
>JAZUAI010000046.1:0-6422 GCA_045637945.1 Clostridia bacterium | reverse complement strand
CATGGCTACGATCCGACTTTTACTGCAAATCAAATACTTTACGCAAATGGTTTGAAGTTTTAAAAATTGATAATATTTTTAATCAAATTTTTAGCTCTAGCGATTTTAACAAAGAAAAAGCAACAAAAAAAATATATAAACATTTAATCAAAGATTTACAACTTAACCCAAAAAATGTAATAATGTTTGGAGATAACATTTGGTCTGATGTGATGATGGCAAAAAGTTGCCACTTAAACGCACAAAGGGTTAAAAAGACAAAGGAGAAATAATGGCTAACAACAAAATAATACTTGACCAAAACTGGGATGAAATTTTTAATAAATATGAAGAAAATAATTTAACAAATCACGCCTTCCCTCTTTATTTGTTCACTGTAAGACTTTATGATGAACTTGTTCAAAAGGGATGCAAAGATATTTTATTCATGTCAAGAGAAGGACAATTTTTAAAAAAGCTTTTTGAAAAATATTGTCAACTTAGAAAAGAAGCAAAAAAAGATGTTGCTGATATTAAAACTCACTATTTTTATGGATCTCGTAACTCTATTATGACTGCAAGTGTAAAACCACTAGAAGAAGAAACATTTGATTTTATGTTCCGCTTTTTTAAATATTTTATTAGTCCAAAAATGTTTATGTATAGCATTGGTTTTACAAACGAGCAAATTGAAGAAGTTCAAAAAACTTTTGGAAAAGCTGTAAACAAACATTGCCTTAACTTTAAAACTTCAAAAACTTTTAAAAATTTAAAACAAAACGAAACCTTTATAAAAATCTATGAAGATAACCGTAAAAAACAATCTGAAGGCTTTGCAAAATATATGAACACTTTTAATGTTGACTACAAAAAAGATGGTTTGTTTTTTGTTGATATTGGTTACCATGGAACAATGCAAGATTTGATTTTTAAATTCTTTGAAGAAAAAGTTAAAATTCAAGGATACTTTATTAAAAACAGATCAATACAAACTCCTGAAAATGCAAAAACTGGTTTCTTAGGCGACAATGTTAATAAAAAACTTTTTGGCTCACGAATTACAAAATATGATGCTTTCAATTATGAGCAAATTTTAAGAGCAGACCATGGCAGATGTTTAGGTTATGAAGTTGTTGATAAAAACACAGCAAAGCCTTTAATAGATGAAAAACACAATGATGCTGAAGTTTTTGAAAAATATATTAAACAAATGCAAGACCAAATTTTTGATAAATTTGAAATGATTGCTAAAAAAGATTTAACTGAAGAATGGGATATTCCAACTATTTGCACAGTTTACTTTTATTACACAGTTAAAAACAAAACTAAACAAGATTATAAATGGATAATAGATATGCAAGATTCTCACCATGATGATTTTGGCTATGTAGGCTACCCTGGCAGAGCTTTTGCAAGATGGCTAAGAAAATTTGCTTTTTCTGTTAAAGATAAATTCTTTGTTTGCAAAAACCGTTGTTACATAAGAAAATTAAAAAAGAGTTTATTAAATAATATTTAAAAATAAAAAAATTAAAAAGGAAATTAAATTTTAATTTCCTTTTTAATTTTTATTTTTTTGTTTGAGATGTAGGTTTTTTATAACTATTTCCTTCCCTCACCTGTCCTTTTTTATTGTGAATTTTTACATCAGTTTTTTGATTGATTGCAACTTTTCTTGCAACTACAGCAGCTTCTCTTTGAGTATCTGTTACCTTATAAGCTTTTTCCGCTGTTCCTCTTTTTACTTGCCACCCTCTGCTATGTGGCGTTACATGAATAGACATTTCTATATACCCCCCCTCTTTTGCTTATTCATTTTTCATTTATATTAAATCATATTTGCAACCTTGAATCAAATTGTTTTCTTTCATAATATTTTCAACTCTATTTAATACAATTTTTTTATGTGCTGTCCAACTAGGAGCGACTAACAAATCTTTTGGTGCATCTCCTGTTATTCTGTGTATAACAACACTTTTTTTAATATGAGTGATTATATGTATAACTTTGTCAATATAATCATCAATTTCAATAGGAGTGTATTTTTTTTGATTATACATTTCTTCTAATTTTGTGTTCTTTATAACATAAGTAGAGTGAATTTTTAAACCTTGAATATCATTAGAATTTATAAATTGAATAAATTTATTTATATCCTCTTTTTCTTCCCCAGGAAGACCTAACATAATATGAGTTACAACATCAATATTATATTTTCTTAAAAGGTTTAGTGCCTCAATAAAGTCATTATTTGTGTAACATCTATTTATAACTTTTCCAACATTTTCATTTACTGTTTGCAAACCAAGTTCAACCCAAACATACAAACCTTTTTCTTTATAACTAGCAACAAGTTTTGCAACATCTTCATTTATGCAGTCAGGCCTGGTTGCAATAGCAAGAGCAACAACCGAAGGATAATTTACAGCCTCATCATATTTTCTTTTTAAATTTGCAATATTATCATATGTGTTTGTAAAGTTTTGAAAGTAAATTATGTGTTTTTGGGCTCTATTTGCCCTGTAACCTGCCAAATAAGTTTCAACTTGAGTTTTTATACTACCGCACAAAGTTCTTTCTCCAGAGCCTTTTTCTCCGCAAAAAATACAGCCTCCAAAACCTTTTTTACCATCTCTATTCGGACAAGTAAAACCCCCATTTATGCAAATTTTTAAAACTCTTTCACCAAACTTCTTCTTTAAAAAAGAATTAAATTTATTATATCTATCCATTTTTTATAAACCTTTTACAAAAATCATTATACAACATTTTCTTGTGATACTATACAGTTTTAAAGCTTTTTAAAATTAATTTTATTTTAACAAAAAAGAACAACAACAAAAGTTATTGTTCTTTTTTGTTTTTCTTTTTTAAAATTTTTCTTAAAGCATCTGTAACAAATTCTTCTTTTAATAGTAATATTGTCAAAGCATAAACTACTATTCCAATACCCACTATAATAAAAGTATTTAAAATTGAAGAAATAAATAAAAGCGAAATTGGATACCCTATTGCAAACATAATTATTCCTGCTATCAAAGGTTTTATCATACATTTAAACATATATTTAATGTCTAAATCTTTTCTTACAAAAACAAACATCATTACAGTCACTACAATTTCAGCAAGTAAGGTAGCAACAATTGCGCCTACTACACCAAATAAGAAAATTAAAATTATATTAAAAACAAAATTTATAAGAGAACCCAAAGTTACTGCTATTGTATACTTTTTGTCTTCTTTTACAGGCAATAAATATTGTTGCCCCAAAATATTGCTTAAACCAATAATTAAAATAAGTGCTGAAAAAATAATTATATAAGTTGCACAAAGTTCAAAGCCTTCTCCAAAAAACCAAGAAACAAAATTATTTGAAATTAAAATAGTTCCAAACATTATAGGAAAACCTAATACCCAAGTAAATTTTGTTGCTGTATAAATATTTTGTTTTACTTTTTCAATGTTACCTTTTGCAAACTCGTTTGAATTTCTTGGTATCATAACTGTGCCTAAACAAGTTATAATTGTTAACAAAATCTTTACAATTTTCTCAGATTGTTCATACAGTCCATTTGCTGTGTCTGATTGCATAATAACACCAATTAGTGTTTTATCCAAAACAGTGTAAATACTTATTGCTATTGTTGGAATAAACAACCTAAAAGAACTTTTAAAATGGCTAAATGGCCTCAACTCTTTAACACTTACTTTGCATATTTTGTTTTTCAAAAACAACCAAAGACCTAAGTTACTAACAATAGTCATTAAACAATGTAAAAGAGTGTAAATCCAAACATCTTCAATATCTTTTACAAATAAAAATATTGATACTAAATACAAAATTTTTATTAAAGTGTTAAAAATTGTAATAAGTTTAAATTTTTCATTTCCTTGAAAGAAAAATGCAATGTCAAATGCTGTAGCAAAAATATTTAAACACAATATCCACATTAAAAGTGAATAATCGCCATAAACATTTAATAAAATTAAAACAATATTTATAGCCAAACTTATTAAAACAGTTGCTAACCTACAAAGTATAATCTCCCAAAAAACTTTGCTTTGTTTTTCTTTATCATCTTGATAATTTGCAATTTCCCTCTGAGCATAAATACCAAAACCAAGACTAGCAAAAATAGTAAAATAAGTAATTATTGAATATGTAAAAGAGAACTGCCCCACACCACTAGGGGTTAAAACCCTAGATATGTATGGAGCTGTAATAATAGGAATAATTAAAGTTACAATATTATAAAAAACATTGTATATATAATTTTTCTTTATACTCTTACTCATTAATTAATTCTTTAACCTTTTCTAGTGCAACTTTTACAACATTGTGCATGTCATAATATTTGTATTGACCTAAACGGCCACCAAAAACAACATTCTTCTCTTTATCTGCAAGAGCTTTATATTTTTCATACAAAGCAGTATTCTTTTCATCGTTAATTGGATAATATGGTTCTTCATTAACATTCCATGCAGAAGAATATTCTTTACTAATAATTGTTTTTGGTTGTGTTCCAAATTCAAAGAATTTATGTTCAATAATTCTTGTATAAGGAACTTCGTATTCTGTGTAGTTAACAACAGCATTTCCTTGAAAACTTGGTTTGTCTAAAACTTCTGTTTCAAATCTAACACTGCGATATTCTAATGGACCATAGCAATAATCAAAATATTTATCAATAGGACCAGTGTAAATAACTTTATCACATTGGGCTAATAATTCTTCTTTTTTGTCAAAGAAATCACAGTTTAAAACAACTTCGCTTCCTTCAAGCATTTTTTCTACCATTTTTGTATATCCACCAATAGGAATACCTTGATATCTATCATTAAAATAGTTGTTATCAAAAGTAAATCTTACAGGAAGTCTTTTAATGATAAATGCAGGCAATTCTTCACATCTTTTGCCCCATTGTTTTTCTGTATAGCCTTTAACAAGTTTTTCAAAAATTGTTTTACCAATTAAACTAATAGCTTGTTCTTCCAAATTTTTTGGATTTTCAACATGGCTTTCTTTTTTTTCTTCTTCAATGCGTTTTTGAGCATCTTCTGGTGTAAAAACATCTGGCCATAATTTTGTAAAAGTATTCATGTTAAATGGCAAATTGTAAAGTTCATTTTTATATCTTGCAACAGGTGAATTTATATAGTTATTAAATTCTGCAAATTGGTTTACATAATTCCAAATTTCTTTATCAGAAGTGTGAAAAATATGTGCCCCATATTTATGAACATTTATGTCTTCAACATTTTCTGTATAAACATTACCAGCAATATGGTTACGCTTATCAATAACCAAAACCTTTTTACCTTTTTTTGTTAATTCGTGTGCACACACAGCACCATACAAACCTGCCCCTACAATTAAATAATCATATTTTTTCATTTATTTATCCCCCTTATTTTTTATAAACTTTATGAATTTTTATTCATTCTTCTTCTACATAAAAATCTAACAAGCCCATATAAAATGTATTTGCTCTTCTTTAACAATACAATTTTCTTTCCTTTACAACATTCTGGACATTGGTTATAACAATACTCAACAAACTCTTTAAGTTTATTTTTGTTTTCTTTGTTTTTCCCCATTAAACAAAAGATTTCTATATGAGCCCCAATCATTAAATCTAGTCTTTTTATCATATATAAGGATTGTCCAATAGACAAAGATTTTTTGTTTTCTAAATAATAGTTTATTAAGCGTTTCAAAACCCTTTCGTGCTGAGCAATATTTCTTATTCTACTTTCAGGACTTACACTTTGCCCTGCCCTTGCAACCCTATAAACATAAATAGACTTGTTAAAATATGAAACAGTATCTACAAATGGTATTGGAAATAATTGATATTCTACATCGGTATAAAAACAATTATCTAAAGCAACTTTACTTTTTTTATATTTTTCTAATTTATAAACAGTTGCATGCATCTCAGCTGGCAATAAATTATAAATTTCATTAATTAACAAAGATTTATTTGTCTCAATTTGTAATGTTTTTGTTTCAATAATTTTTTTATCATTATTATCAAAAATATCATAATCACAAACAACCATATCATCTTCACATGTTTTGAGATACTTTACTAAATCACAAAAATTTTCAGTATTAACCCAATCGTCGCCGTCAACCATCCTAAAATATTTTCCAGTAGCATTGTTTAAACCACTGTTTACAGTTGAACCTGGACCTTCATTTTGCTTATAAACAAGTTTTATTGAATCTGGATATAATTTTGCATATTTTTCTGCAATTTCCATTGTTTTGTCTTTTGCACCGTCATCGGTGATAATAAGCTCAATATCTTCAATAATTTCTTTGTCTATAAAAGAAGTTATGCATTGTTCAATCATAGTTTCAACATTATAAGCAGCAATACTAATACTTAAAACTTTTTTCTTTTTCATAATTTATCCTTTTTTAATTCTGTTGT
>JAZUAI010000045.1:0-50528 GCA_045637945.1 Clostridia bacterium | reverse complement strand
CCTGTTGTGCCGTTTTTTCTTTCAAGCACAAAAGATGCCTGCTCAATACATTCATTGCAAATGAACAAGTCATTTGGTCCTGCAACAAGGTCTTTCACCTCATCACCGCTTCGACCACAAAAACAACAGTGAACTACTTTTTGATAATCCATTTCTACTCCAAACCGTCAAGGGCGAAAATCGCCCTTTGACGTTATGTTAATTGTGTTGGCTCACCAGCCATTTCAAGCAATTTTCAAATCAATGATTTGAACTTTGCTTACAGACGGTTTGTGAAAATACGATCGATAAGACCATAACCCAGTGCTTCGTCTGCGGTCATATAATAATCACGGTCTGTATCGATTTCCACTTTGTCAAGGGGTTGACCACTGTTTTCTGCAAGGATTTTGTTGAGTTTCTTCTTTGTTTTAAGGATTTCTTCTGCAACAATTGCAATATCACTTGCTTGACCTTGTGCGCCACCAAGTGGTTGGTGAATCATAATTTCACTGTTTGGCAAAGCATATCTCTTGCCTTTTGTTCCACTTGCAAGTAAGAAAGCACCCATAGATGCTGCAAGACCAATACAAATTGTAACAACATCACATTTGATGTATTTAATTGTGTCATAAATAGCAAGACCTGCGCTTACACTTCCGCCTGGGCTATTGATGTATAAATAAATATCTTTATCTGGGTTTTTGCCTTCTAGATAAATAAGTTGAGCAACAACAATATTTGCAGTTGCATCAGTAATCTCTCCTGTTAAAAAGATAATTCTATCTTCTAACAATCTAGAATAAATATCAAAACTTCTTTCGCCTCTTTCTGTTTGGTCAACAACCATAGGAATTAACATAATAATATTCTCCTTTTTAACAAGTTATTTTTAGGCTTAATAAATTTAAGTCTATCCCAAATTATAACATTTAAAACAAGCTAAAGTTTTTAATAACTTCAAACTTGTTCTAAATGTATTTTTTTATTTAATTACAAACTGTTGTTTTCTTTTAAGAAAGCCATAAGTTTGTTTAATAAAATGCTATTTTCAAAGTAATTAAGTTGTTCTGGGTTTAATGTTTTCTTAATTTCTGCAATAGATTTCTTTTTATCTTTGTTATGTTCGTTAAATTTTTCTTCCAAGTCTTTATCTGTTACTTCAATTTTTTCATCAACAATGATTTTTTCAAGAACAAGTCTTGTTTTAACTGTTTTCTTAGCATCTTCCATTCTTGCTTTTTTAAGTTCTTCAATTGTTGTGTTTGCATATTTTAAGTAACCATCTAAGCTTAAACCTTGGTATGACAAACGGTATTCAAAGTCTTTAATAAAGTCTTCTGCTTGTTGTTCAGCCATAGCTTGTGGAACTTCAACAGTTGCGTTGTCAACAATCATATCAACAAGTTTGCTTTCAGCTTGTGCATTTTCTTCTTTTTCTTTTGCTTCAACAAGTTTTTTCTTTGTGTCGTCTGTTAATTCTTTTAAAGTTTCAAATTCGCTTACTTCACTTGCAAAAGTGTCGTTAAGTTCTGGATATTGTTTTTCTTTAATAGCTTTAACTTCAACAGCAAAAACAGCTGGTTTGCCTGCTAAAGATGGTTCGTGATATTCTGCTGGGAATGTTACTTTAACATCTTTCTTATCGCCTTTTTTAAGGCCAACTAATTGATCTTCAAAGTTGTCAATAAAGCTTTTTGAACCAATTTCAAGGTCAAAATCAGTAGCTGTGCCACCGTCAAATTTTACGCCATCAATGCTTCCTGAAAAATCAATTGTTGCTGTGTCGCCATTTTTAATTTCTCTTTCAACTTCAACATATTTAACGCGTGATTCAAGCATACCTTGAAGTTCTTTATCAACTTCAGCTTTTGTTACTTTAACAGCTTTCTTTTCAACCTTTAAACCTTTGTATTCACCAAGTTTAACTTCTGGTTTAACTGTGATTTTTAAAATAAGTTCTAAGCCTTTTTCTGAAATAGATTTAATCTCAATATCAGGTGTTGCAACAGGTTCAATTGTTTTTTCTTTTGATAAAACTTCAAAATAATATCTGTAGAAACAGTTATCAATTGCATCATCATAGAATAAACTTGCACCATAAGTTTTTTCTAAAACCTTTCTTGGTGTATGACCTTTTCTAAAACCTTGAACGCTGTATTTGCCTTTGTTTTTTTCATAAGCACCTTGAACAGCCTCTTCCCACTCTTTTGCATCAAGTGTTAAATCAATTTGAACTCTTTTGTCTTCTAGTATCTTTTTTGTGTATTTCATAAATTTCTCCCATTATTAAATTGCACTAAACATTATATCAAAAGCAAATAAAAAAAACAATCACTAAAATCAAATAAATTAGAGTTTTTTTGATTTTTAGATTGTCTCTTTTTAATGTTTTTTATATTTTTTTGTATTACCTAATTTTTAGGTTGTTTTTAAAAGTGTTTTTTGAAATTTTAGCTAATTAAACTATAACTTATAAAAACATCTTTATTACTGTTGTAATAGACAAAGTTATAAGAGCAATGCCTATAATAAATAAAATAATTGAGGGCATCATCCCATTTGCTTTTGCAACAATTCCTTTTGTTTTTATTGTATTTCTTTGCCCTTGACCAAAGTAATATACATCTTCATCATAATCATATTTTCTTGCATCAAAATAATTAAGTTCTTCTTGCCCTTCAATTTCAGCAACTTTTTCTTTGTATTTTTTTCTTACCTTTACCCCAAAATATATAAACAAACCACCAATCATTAAGCAGCCAACAAGTAAAAAAGCCGCCGAGACAGATACTAGGAGGCAAAAAACAAATGAAACTATTATATAAATAATAAGACCAAGATGCTTTTTTAAAAAATTTTTCATATTAAACAATTACAAAAGAAAATAAAATAATTACAACAACAAAAACAACTAGCAAACCCATAAACATGCCATTTCGGCGTGAACTTGCATAACTAAATGCACAAATAAGTGTTGATAAACAAGCCATATAATAAGCAATTTTATCGCACCAATAAATAATATCTGTTCCCAAACTAAAAACATTTACAGCCATATATTTAACAATTAACGACACTGCAATAAGACCAATGCATATATAAGCTAATAGATTTGCTACTCTTCTTGTATTCATAATAAATTTATTACTATCTCCTAATAAAATAATAGCTTGTTTTGATTTAAAAGTAAATAGAATTTGGTTTGCTTTTAATTATTTGGTTAAAACGCTTAAAAAATACCATTTTTAAAAATGATTTTTTAAAAAATTTTCAAAATAATCTGGAATTTCGGCACAAAAATCCATTTTTTGCTTTGTAACTGGGTGAACAAAAATAAGTTTGTATGCATGCAAAAGTTGACCAGCAAGATCAAATTTTTCACCTTTTCTACCATAAAGTTTATCGCCAACAATAGGATGATTTAAATGTGCTGAATGAACCCTGATTTGGTGAGTTCTACCTGTTTTTAGTTCGTATTCAACATAAGAAAAACCTTTTGAATACTCTAAAACCTTATAATTTGTTATTGCCAATCTTCCTTGACCAAAAGGAACCACAAATATTTTTTCATGTTGACTATTACCCCTTGCTAAACAAGTTTCAATAGTTCCAGATTCGTTATTAAATTTGCCATAAGCAACTGCCCTATAAATTCTATGGCAAGTTTTTTCTTGAATTTGTTTTTGAAGCTCTAAATGAGTTTTATCATCTTTTGCAATAACAATTAAACCTGAAGTGTCTTTATCTAACCTATGCACAATTCCCGGTCTTATTTCGCCATTTATAGAACTTAAAGACTTCATATGAAACATTAAAGCATTAACTAAAGTTCCTGTTCTTAAACTGCCTGCTGGATGAACAACCATATTTTGAGGCTTGTTTATTACAGCAAGATAATCATCTTCATAAACAATATCAATTTTAATATCTTCAGGCAAAATATCAGTTGGCACTGGTTCTGGCAAAGCTATACTTATTTCTTCGTTTACTCTTAATTTGTAACCACTTTTTACTGATTTGTTGTTTACCAAAACCTTGTTATTGTCAATAAGATTTTTAATAAAACTTCTTGTTTTGTCTTGTAAACACTCTAAAACAAACATATCAAGACGCTTGTTTTTATCTTCATCTTTTACCCTAAAAAGTTTAATTTCTTCCATAAATTATTTTTTATCATCCTTTGGTTTATAAATAAAAATAGTATAAATAACTAAAAATACTGTGCCAATAAATAAAAAGCTATCGGCGACGTTAAATGTTGGAAAAATTTGCCAGAAATCAAAATAAATAAAATCTCTTACTCCACCTAAAAACAACCTATCAATTAAATTGCCAATTGCGCCACCAACAATAAAACCAACCGAAATACCATAAATTTTGCTTTTAATTTTTGAAACTAAATCAAATATAACAATAATTACAATAAAAATAACACTTATTAAAATTAAAAACCAAGTTTGGTCACTTAGCATACTAAAAGCGCCACCGGTGTTTAATCCATCAACAGTTCTTGTTCCTATTATATACGGCAAAATAGTATAATCGGTTAAATAAAAAATTTCTTTAGTTAAAAGATCTAAACCAATTACAACAAAAACAAGTAATATTTTTAACCAGTTAAATTTAAAAAACTCTTTCATATCAAAGTTAAGTATATATTAAAATAAAAAAAAACAAAAATAAAATTTGTTTTATTCTTGTTTTTATTGTTTTTTATTAGTGTTTTGATTGAGTCATAATGTTTATACCTTCAGGAGCCATTAAAAATAAATCGCCTTGCAATCTTTTAATACTTCCCTTTAATGCATAAACTGCACCACTTAAAAATTGTAAAATCTTATCAGCATCAATAGGTTTAATTTGACCAAGATTAACAATACAAGCTTCTTTGCGTCTTAAGCACTCTACCAAAATTTTAATATCTTTATTATCTTTTGGAGCATAAATTATTAAATTTTTGCCACCCAAACCACCTGCTAACCCAGGAATTTGAGCTGTAATTTCATTTGGGTTTTTAAATTCATTAACTACAAAGGAGTTTGCTAAACCATTGTCAAAGTTACTATATTTATCGTTTAAAGCGTTGTTTTTGTTATCTTCCACTATTGGCGCATTGTTTTTTTTCTTTGAGTTATCACTAAAACCCAGTCCTTTCATAAAAGAATTAAATATACCCACAGAAAAAAACACCTCCTCCTTTATATCTCTATTACAAAAAAAGTTTAACACAATAAAAATTTTAAAGCAATTTTTTTAGCCACTAAAAAATAATTTAGTTTAAATATTTTATTTTATAATTAAATTACTCCAGTTTTACCATGACCTGGATAAAAAGTTTTGCCTTTATAGTGTTTGTCAATATACTTTAAACTTTCTAGCATATCTTCTTCACTTCCAGTAATTAAATCTGTTCTACCATAGCAGTTATAAAATTTTGTATCTCCTGTAAATAAAACATCCTCAACTTCAATACAAATACTGCCATCTGTATGACCTTTTGTAACAAAAGTTTTTATATTGAAACTACCTAAAGAAAAACTATCTTTATCTGCCAAGGTTACAAAATTTTCTCTTGGTTGTCTAGAAACCTTAATTTGGTTAAAAACAATAGAATAGTTCCACTTTGGGTTATAAAGCTTTTCAAGGTCTTCACCTGAAATGTAACATTTTACATCATAATGGCTCATTATTTTATCAAGATTAACAAAGTGATCATAATGACCATGAGTTAAAATGATGCCCAAAACTTTCATCTCATCAACTCTTGGTTTAATATCTTCAAGGTCTGCAGCGGCATCAACTAAAAAGCACTCTGTTGCATCATCATTGCAAACAATATAGGTATTGTTATCTAGTTTTCCACTAACTAATGTTTTAATTTTCATAAATTATACTTCTCTCTTTTTATTTTTTTATATTTTAATTTGAGTTTATTGTCATGTCAACTCTTAAAAATATAAAAAAGCCAAGTTTGTTAACTTGGTTTGTTTTTATTGTTTATTAGCTCTACTTGCAATATATTTATCAGCATATTCAAAGCAGGCAATTAAATCTTCATCAATTTTGAAATTAGCCCATAACAAAAGAGAATACATATACATTTTAACATACTTCTCTGTTTGCAAAATTGTGCAAGAGCAATCAAAATTTAAATCAAAAATGTAACTTATATTTATTAAAGCCAAATCATAAAAGTTGTGATCTTCTTTCTTTTTAAACAATTTGTTGTTATAAAAGTTATCTAAATCTTCTTGTTTTAAATATCCTGTTTTTACCCCATCACATCTTGGATCAAAGGCTATAATTCTAAAAATATCAACTTTATCAGCATCTCTTATAATTTTGCAAAACATCTTTTGTGTTTCGGTAAGACCATCTTCAAGGCTAAGTTTGTTATGATTTTTAATTGCAAGTTTAACTATTAAATATTCTTCGTCAGTTAAATCATTAACAAAATCTTTTATTTGGTTGTTATCAAACAGCATTTCAACTGCTTTATCACCATGATCAAAGGTTGCCATATCATTAAAAGAATTATATTTTTTAAATTGTTCAAACCTTGCAAAATCATGGAATAAAGCAATAATGCCTGCCAAATAAATTTGCCTATCACTTAAATTTAAGTTTAGGCAAATTTCATCACTAACAAGTTTTGTCCTAAAAGTGTGAGTAAATTTTAAGGCAATACCATCGTCGTTAATATCATAATTATTTAAAATATATTCTTTTAATTGTTTTTCTACAGCACGAAGATGTTCAATTTCAGGTGAAGCTGAAACTTTTTCTTGTGTATTCATATTAAAAACTAATCTCCAATAAATTCCCTAAGCAAACTATCTTCAGGAACAAAATCAATACTTACTGTTGAACAAACCCTAAATTTTTCTACATATTTTCTAATTGTTGGGTTGTCTTTTCTTTTATCAAACTCTGTAAGCAATAAGTCTTTGTATAATAATGGCTCATAAAAGTGAGTTGAGTTTAAGTGATAATTAGCTGTGTTTTTATATGGCCTAATATTTTTATCTTCACCAGCACAAACATCATCCCAAACAGACATTGTTTTTTCGTATGTGCAACTTCTTTCTCTTTCATCTCTTACAAGACGTCTTAAAAATCTAAGTTCTCTAGCTTCAAACACAACTTTGTTTTTAAATACAAAATTTGTGTTGCAGTGAACATATACTCTATAAATTTTGTCGTTATCTAACCCTTCACAAATAATTGGGTTAAGCGCGTGAATACCTTCCATAATAACAACACCATTTTTGCTAACTTGACATTTTTTCCATTTGTCTGTGCGAGAGTGAGAAGCGAAATCAAAAGTAGGTGTTTTTGTTTCACCTTTCTTTAAAATATCATCTAAACAACCTCTTACGCACTCAACATCAAGAGCTCCTATACCCTCAATATCATGCTTGCCATTTGGTAAAACAGGAACATCTTTTAATGGTCTAAAAAAGTCGTCCATATTTAAAACATGAGAGCTTATGCCAAGAGCTTTTAACTCTTGTTGCAACTTCATGCTTGATGTTGTTTTTCCTGCTGAAGATGGACCTGTAATTAAAACAATTTTTTTGCCATAAATGCTAATTTGATTGGCAATTTCTCTTACTTGTTCAATATAAGCATCTTCACCACGACTAATAAGTTTATAAACGTTTTCGCTATTTTTTTGGTTAATGTCGTCAATATTTACGGTAATTCTTTCGCTTTCCATATTTTTTATAGTCAATATCCTTTAATTTTTATGAGTAATAAATTTTGTTTGCATATTCCACAACTTTTTCAAAGTCTTGTCTTTTTGAAGCAAGGAGTAACTCTAAAACATTTTCGTTTGGAATATCTTCTTCATCAAAGCCACTTTTCTTAACTAAAGTGCACCAATCTTTTAAGCAACCTTCAACAGTAATTAGGTTAATTAAAACAAAATCATCTTTGCTAAAATAGTTTTTGAAATAATAAGTCCATTTTTCACGAGGAAGACTTGTTAAAATTGATTCAGCGGTTAATCTGGATTCGTTGAGGTAACCATTATTGTTTCCCAAATAAGTAACAATGCAAGGAGTTACAACACTGCGTAAGAATAAATTTGGAAAACTTTCTACTTCAGACAATTGAATAAGAGGTGCTATCTCACCCTTATGGTTGTTTACACTGTAATGACAAGATAAAACATCTTGGCAACTCTTTAAAATTTTTGTAACAGTTCCTAAGTCTGTATTAAAATCTTGAAGTTTAATTTGAGTAGAAATTTCACTAAATACCCTATTGATTGGTGAATCAGGTGTAGAAGTTTTAAGATAGAAAGAAATAAACTTTTTATCATTTAAACTTGCATTATCCCACAAGAATGGAAACAAATTTTTAATGTTTTGACACAAAACTTTAAATCTCTTGCTATCTTTATCTGTTGGATTTTTAAGCAATGAAAACATAATTCTAATAAGCAAGTTTTTATGCTTGTTTGTTGACTCAATAATATCGTTATAAATATCTGAGTATGGCAAAATATCAACAGTATACAAAGCTTCAATTGTGTCTTTAATACTTGTTGTAAAAGGTTCAAAATCTTTTAACAAGATAGAGTCAAAGCAGTTAATAATTAAATATTTTGCTTTTTCTTTATCAATTTCTTGGCTAACCATATTATCTTTGCGCCTTTGCAAAAGTTCAATGGTTTGCATAATTTTAATTTTTTCTTGTTTAGTAATAAGATCAAAATCGGTTGCCAACCTTAAAATAAATATATCAAAGAATTTTGATATAAAAGTTTTATCAATCCAATGAGTAATATTTATAACAAGGTCTTCGCCAATAGAAAATATTACATCTTGCAACACTTTTATAGTTTTGTTAAAAACATATTCAACAACATAGTTATACATGCCAGCATTAAAAGATGTTAAAATAAAGTCTTTATCATCTTGGGTTAAACTGGTGTTTGAGTTTTCAACAATGTCTTCAAACGAACTATCGGTGATGTTGCATTTTTTACGAGCATCGTTCCAAATTATTTTCATTTTTTCACCTCTTCATAAAATACTTCTCCGTCTTGAGAATGAAAAAACACCCCTATAACTTTTTTAATGTTTGAATTTATAATACCATAAGCAGCTCTCTTTCTTGCGCCACCAATAATATTTTTCTTTGAATACTTATCGGCTTTTATAAAAACATTATATGCTCTTATTCTGCCAACGTTGTCAACAATGGTAATACCATCGTAGTTAAGCATTGAAATAAACAACTCTGCAATATTGTTAAGTCTTGCTTCTGAATAACTTTTGGTTTGTAAGAATGTTTTTGAAAATTCAATAGGTTCTTCAAGCCAAATACCGTCGCTAAAATAACCTTTGTCTTTATAATCTTTATCAATAACTACACAAATAGCACCGTGAATATCATTGATTGCTTTTTTAAGAATATTTTCATAAAGAATTTTAATTTCTGTAAGTTTATTCTTTGTTGTTTTTAATTTTGCAAAACTTGCGTTAACAAATCTTTTAATAACATTGCTACGGTTTAAGAAGTTTGAATCATTGATTGAAAAGTTAACAATAATATCACTGCCCTTAATACCATGCAAATTGATTGCATAAGCACTTAAAGTTTCTAAGAAAATTAAACTAAACTTTTCATCTGCACGAAGTGCCTCTTCTTCAAAAACAAGTTGGTTTAAACCCTTTTCTTTAATACTGTTAAAAACTTTGCAAATACCATAGTTGTATCTTCCGTTTTTATACTCAATGTAAGTTGCCCAGTCATTTAAGCAAAAAACCAAAAGTGATTTTAAACGAGAGTTAAACATTTTTTCGTCTTCATCACTAAAGAGTTGTAATTTAAAGCAGTTTGGAATACTTCTGTTAACAAGATCAATATTGTTTGTAAATATGATTCTAGGCTTAATTTTTGTGCCTTCCTCCTCATAACTACAAAACTTGTAGAAGTTTGTTATTAAAACCGATATTAAGTTTTCTGGCATTGTTGGGTATTCTTTTGCAATAAATCTTAAAACCGTCTCTTTCGCTTCTGTAAAAAACAAATTATCTGCCATTAAAAACTTTTTCCCCCTTTCGTTTATTTTTTAAAAAATCAATAGAAGTTTTATCTATTTTTTATTTTCATCGTTTGCTTTGTTTGTTTCTTGCTTTTTAAAACCACCAAAGAATTTTGAAGTAAAATGTAACAACCAATTTAATGGTAAAAATCTCATAGCAAAATTTAATATTTTGTATTTTGTTCCTACAATAATATATGGTTTTGGTTTACGCTTTTTACTTACCTTGTAAATTGCTTTTGCAACAACAATTGGTTGCATTCGCTTATCTTCTTTGCTATCAATACTTTCTGCTGCGTTTTTAATTCTGTCACCATAACGCTCGTTGGTATCAAAATTTTTAACCCTATTCTTTGTAAAATTGGTTTTTACATCACCTGGACACACAGCACTTACTTTTACCCCAAAAGGCATGCATTCCATCCT
Organism: Clostridia bacterium; assembly: GCA_045637945.1. Lineage (GTDB taxonomy): Bacteria > Bacillota > Clostridia > Christensenellales > UBA1242 > UBA7862. The sequence continues at coordinate 40,060 of JAZUAI010000045.1, read as the reverse complement.
TTGCGAGTAAGTAAGCATATTAACAGCTGCTTTGCTAGCGCAATACAGACCTCTAAATGGCAACGGAAACATTGCACATACTGAGCTAATGTTAATTACACTACTGCCCTTTTTCATAAATGGCAAAGCGTATTTATAACAATTGATAACGCCAAAGTAGTTAACATCCATCATATCTTTGCTTGATTTTTCATCAACCAATTCAATTGCCCCAGAAACACCAAAACCTGCGTTATTAACCAAAACATCAATGCAAGCATATTTTGCCCCAATGGTTGCAAAAGTTTGCATAACTTGTTGTTCATCTGTCACATCGCAAACATAAAAATTTGATAAATTTTCTGGATTTTTACGGGCAAGAATAATAACATTGTCACCCTTGCTTTCAAAATACTCTTTGCAAGCCTTGCCAATGCCACTTGTTCCGCCAGTAATAACTACATTTCTTGTTATCGTCTTTCTCATATTTTTTATATTAAAACAAAAAAATTAAAAAGGCAATTAAAAAGACCCCTTTAATTTATAAATATATAAAATATATTTAAAGGTATTTTTTTTGCCTATTTTTTAACTTTGCATAGCATTTATTTTATTTACCAAATTTTTGTTTAAAATTACAATTTTTATAGCCGTTTGCTTTAATTTTGATGTATAAATATTGTCTTCTCCCACAAAATAAAATAATTCTTCAATAAGTTTTTTAGTTTCATCAAGTGGCACAGAAAAAGCATCTTTTAATACTAAATCTTGGCTTTGAGATAAAGTTTGCATATTACTTTGCAGTTGTGAAAGTTGAGTTAACATATTTGCTAAAATTGAGTTTAATGCTTTTTGATTTATTGATTGTTTATCAAAACTAATTGTTGATGATTGCAGTTTTTGATAAGCTGATTTAAAAAAATTTAAACTTTCTAAAAATAAAGCAGAATTATCACCTTTGTAATCAATTAAAACCTCATCAATTTTCAAATTTAAAACTTTTGAATTATAACCTAAATTTGTTAAGTTTTCTTTAATTTCTTTTGCCTGAGACAAACTTGGATAAGAACTTACCAAAACATATTTTTCACCACTTTCATAAACAAAACCCGCCCCACCTTGTTGTTGGGTTTGAATAGCATAAAGGTTAGCTTCTTCAATATTATTAAAATCTTCTAACGAAACACCGTAAACAATATAACTTTGAGTTTCTAATTTTTTTTGATAAAAAATACTGCCCTTGTTTGTAATTAAACTTGAAAAAATATCAGAAATATTTATGATAAGCAAAAAGAATAAAAAACAAAAAACAAACACAAAAATTAAAGAAAGCAACCTTTTTTTATGCTTTTTTGACCTAATTCTGCTTATTTTTAACTGTTTTTTTGCTAAAATTGACACTAAATATTGATTTCTCCTATTTTTGATATTAAAATTTTTATACTAACTATTTTTAATTTTGTTTAAATGTTTTTCAATAGCCTCAAGAAATTTTTCTTGTGGTTATTTTTTTACACTTCTCTATTTTTAATAAATTTTTAAAACTTTTAAAGTTGTAAGCAAAAATTTTTATAAAATGTTTTTTAAATTAAAAGTTAATTATAGTTATGATTTTTTTTTAATAAATATGTAGTATAGGAGAAAAATTTATGAACATTAAACCTTTGTTTGATAGAGTTTTGGCTAAACCCTTAAAACAAACAAAAAACCAAACCAAAAGTGGTATTAGTTTGGAGATGATAAAAGAAGATGAAACAAAAAAAGCCACAGTGATTTCTGTTGGTTCTGGAAGCTATGAAAACGGATTTTTTATTAAAACAAGCCTAAAGCCAAACGACATTATTTTTTATGAAGAACACAGTTGTGCAAAAATTTTTATAGACAACACTGAATATATTTTAATTAAAGAAAGTGATGTTTTGGCTGTTGAAAAACTTGAAAGCTAAATTTTAAAATAAATTTTGTTGAGTTTATAATCAAACAATTTAAAAACAAAGTTTTTATAAACCACAAAAATTTTATACAAAACAGTAAAAGACAATTTTATTTAAATAAAAGGAATATATATAAATATATGGCAAAAAAATACAATTTAGGAAAAATTTCACAAGAAAAATTGCAAATAGGCGTTAATAAGCTTGCAAATATTGTAAAACAAACTTTAGGGCCAAAAGGTAAAAATGTTGTTTTAGATAGAAAATTTACTACCCCACTAATTACAAATGATGGTGTAACAATTGCAAAAGAATTTGAATTACCAGACACTTTTGAAAACATGGGTGTTAAGCTTATTAAAGAAGTTTGCCAAAAGACAAATGACCTTGCTGGAGATGGAACAACCACAGCAATAGTCTTAGCACAAAAAATGTTAAATGAAGGTTTAAAACATTGCAATAATGGTTACAGCCCAATTTTAATAAATAAAGGAATAAACAAAGCAACTGAATTTTGCATTAAAAAATTAAAAGCAAACAGCAAGGATGTTTCAAGTAATAAAGAACTTGAAAACATAGCAACAATTTCATCTCAAAGTAATGAAGTTGGGTTTTTAATTGCAAAGGTTTATGAAAAACTTGGAAAAACCGGAAACATTGTTTTACAAGATAGCAAAACGGCAACTACTGAGGTTTTGTTTCAAGAAGGTATGAGTTTTAATAAAGGTTATGTTTCTCCCTTTTTATGTAACAATGCTGATAAAACACAAATAAATTTTGAAGATTGTTATTTGTTAGTCACAGATAAAAAATTAAATAGTTTTAATGAACTACTACCCTTATTTGAACAAATTTTAAAAGAAAATAAACCACTAACCATTATTTGCGATGATATTGATGAAGAAGTTTTATCTTCAATAATCATTAACAAAGTTAGAGGTGCTTTTAATTGTTGTGTTGTTAAAGCACCTTTTTATGGTGATAAAAAATTGGCAGTACTTGAAGACATTGCTGCTTTAACAGACACAAAAGTTTTTTCTTGTTCACAAAACGATAATTTGCAAGAAGTAGTTTTAAGTGAACTTGGAAAGTTAAAACAAATTAAAATTACAAAAGACGAAACAACCCTTGTATCAAAAAAACCAAACAAGCAAAAACTTGAAGAAAGAAAAAAAATTATTACTGCACAAATAAACTCATGCACAGTTGATTTTGACAAAGAGCAACTTAAATTAAGATTATCAAATTTGTGTGGAGGTGTTGCAACTATTGCTGTTGGAGCAAACACCGAAATTGAGCAACAAGAGAAAAAATTAAGAATTGAAGATGCAATTTCAGCCACTTCTTCAGCCCTAGAAAGCGGAATTGTTGCTGGAGGAGGAATTGCCCTACTTAAACTAACAAACGATTTAGGGCGTTTTATAAAAACCTTAAAAGGCGAAGAAAAACTTGGTGGCGAAATTATTTTACAAGTTTTAAGTGAGCCAATAAAACAAATTTTAATAAACTGTGAAATTGATTATAGCCCCATTATCCAAAAAATTTTAAAAAACAAAAACAAAAATTTTGGCTTTGATGCCTTTAAAAATAAATTCTGCGATATGGTTGAGTTTGGAATTATTGATCCAACCAAAGTTACAATTACAGCCCTAACAAATGCAACAAGCGTTGTAACAACAATGCTAACAACCACTGCCCTTATAACTGATGAAGAATAAAAATAAAACACTAACAACTCTGTTAGTGTTTTTTTATGCTTTTAATTTTAAATTTTATAAAATAAAAAAATTATAAATATTTATCAATGTTAAATTGTTTCCATGGGGCTTGGTCACTTGGTGGTGAAACTTTGTAAGTTAATCTTTGTTTTGTTACAGGGTGATTAAATTTTAAAACCGTTGCCCACAAAGCAAGTTTGCCTTTTTGGTTTTTATCGCCATACTTTACATCGTTTACAACTGGGCAACCAATGTTTGCCATTTGAACTCTAATTTGATGACTTCTGCCTGTTTGCAAATCAATTTTAACAAGTGATTGATTGTTTACAGTTTCTAAAACTTGATAATCTAAAACAGCTTCTTTTGCCCCATCTTCATATTGAGTGCAAACTTTTACAATGTTGTTCTTTTCATCTTTTTTAAGAAAGTTTGTAAGTCTGCTTTGCTTTAATCTTGGAGTGCCATTAACAACAGTAAAGTAAGTTTTTTCAAATTCATCTGTTTTAATTTGTTTGCAAAGTCTTTCAGCACTTTTTGAAGTTTTTGCAAAAACCATTACCCCACCAGTTGGTCTATCAAGCCTATGAACAAGACCTAAATATGCTTGCCCTGGTTTATTGTATTTTTCTACCAAATATTGTTTTAGTTGGCTAAGTAAGTCACTATCACCACTGCTATCAAGTTGGGTTGGAATATTTTGTGGTTTTACTACAACCAAAATTTGATTATCTTCAAAAATAACATCACACATAATTTTTTCTTCTCTTTTTAATTATTTTAACAACAATATTATAATAAAGTTTGATTAAATTGTAAACATTAAAATTAAACAAACTTTTTTTTAGAAAACAAACAAAAAAAACAGATGAAAAATACTCACCTGTTTTTATTGTTTAAAACTCACAAATAGCACTGCAACCACAAGGTAAAAATATTTTTTCTTTTGTTGGAAGGCATACTTCATAACAATCAATTTTGTTTAAGTCTTTAACTTCTACTGCACGAGCAATAATATTTTTCATTACTGTTGGTTGTAAGCCTGTTGTATAACTATTTATTAAGAAGAATAATGGATTATCACTTAAAATTTGTTTGCAAAGTTCAACAAGTTCATACAAACTTTCTTCAATTTTCCAAACTTCACCAGTTGGACCTCTGCCATAACTTGGTGGATCCATAATAATTGCATCATATTTATTGCCACGCCTTATTTCACGCTCAACAAACTTTTTGCAATCATCAACAATGTATCTAACTGGTTTTTCTGCTAAGCCAGAAAGTTTCATATTTGTTTTTGCAACTTCAACCATATTTTTGGCGCTGTCAACATGAGTAACAACTGCCCCTGCACTTGTGCAAGCAACAGTTGCCCCACCAGTGTAAGCAAACAAATTTAAAACTTTTATTGGTCTATTTGCTTTTTCAATTAAATCAATCATTCTTGCCCAGTTAACTGCTTGTTCTGGGAAAAGACCTGTGTGTTTAAAACCCATTGGTTTAATTTGAAAGGTTAAGTTACGCCAAGAAATTTGCCAAACATCTGGCATTGGTTTTAAAGTTTGCCAAGCACCACCACCGCCAATACGATTGTATTTTGCATGAAGGTTTTTGTATGAGTTCATATCTGTTTTACTTTTCCAAATAACCTGAGGGTCAGGTCTTAAAAGGTAAACATCTTTCCATCTTTCCAATTTAAGACCATCACCTGTGGCTAAAATTTCATAATCATTCCACTCAAAATTTGCTTTCATATTTTCTTCTTTTATTTTTATTTTTTAAGTTTTAAAATTGCTTTTTCATCACCCAATTCAATTTCTTTTTCAATATCTGGGTTTGCAATTACAGTATTAAGTTCTGTAACTAAAACTTCTTGTTTAATTTTATCGCCAAATTTTTTAACAAGTTCGTTAACAAGAGATGAAGTTGAAACAATATCCATTTTAATTCTATCTTCAATATTGAAGTTTGCTTCTTTTCTTAAAACTTGAGCTGTTCTTACAAGTTCTCTAAACAAACCTTCAAGCATAAGTTCGCTATCAATTGTTGTATCTAAAACCAAAGTTTGTGTGCCTTCAGTTGAAATAACAAATTCTGCTTTTGGTTTATAATTTAAAATAAATACATTGCTATCAAGTTCGCCAAATGCTGTTGAAACTTTGCCTGAGTTATATTCACTTACCCATTTAGCCATTTCTTCATCACTAAGTTCTGTAACAGTTTGTTTTAACTTTTGAACATCACCTTTTAAAACTGCACCAGCTGTTTTAAAGTTAACTGTTAAATAAGGAATATTGAATTTTGAATTATCTTTTTCAAAAACAATATTTTTAATGTTAAGTTCTTCTTTAACAATATTTTCAAATTGTTTTAATGCTTTTTCTTCATTTTGTGAAGATAAAACAAACAATGTTTTTAATGGTTGTTTAATTTTTAATGATTTTTCGTTACGAAGTCTAAGTGTTGTTGCAATTACATTTCTTACAACTTCAACATTTTCAATAATGTCGCTTGCAGAAACTTCACTAACAACTTCTGGGAAACCACCAAGCATAATACTTTCGGCAACATTTTCTTCAGTGCCTCTTACAAGGTTTTGCCAGATTGCTTCTGTCATAAATGGAATAATTGGAGCCATAACTTGAATCATGCTCTTTAATGCTGTATATAAACACCAATAAGCAGTTGTTTGGTCTTGTTTATCATCGCTCTTCCAGAATCTTCTACGATTTACACGAATATAGAAGTTTGTTAAGTCATCAACTAAATTTTCAAAATCTTTTACTACAACAAAGTTTTTGTTGTTTGCATAGTTTTCGTCAGAATCTTTAACAAATTTATTAACTTTTTCAATTAACCATCTATCAGTAACATTTAAGTTTTTGAAATCTGGTTTAAAGTTTTGAACATCTGGCTTGTCAATGCATGCATAAGTGTTATAGAAAATATAAGCATTCCAGAAGTTCATAAGTTTTCTTCTTGCTTCATCTGTTAATGTAAAGCCAAAACGCATATCGTTTGTAATATTTGCGCCTGCATATAAATATCTAATTGTATCTGCGCCAACTTTTTCTGCAACAACATCACACTCTAAGCTATTTCCACCACTCTTGTGGAATTCATTGCCATTTTCGTCTTTAACATATTGGTAAGTAACAACTTTTTTATAAGGTGCTTTTCCTGTTAAAACAACGCTCATAACTAAGCATGAATAGAACCAAAGTTTAAGTTGTTCAACCATTTCGCAAACATAATCACTTGGGAAATTATTGTTAAAATATTCTTTATCTTCAAAGTATTTTTTAGTGCTAAATGGTGTAATACCAGCATCAAGCCAGCAGTCGCCAACTTCTTTAATTCTTTCAACTGTAGAACCACAGTCTGGACATTTAATTTTAACATTGTCAACCCAAGGACGATGCAAGTGAGGAATTTTTGCAATTTCTTCAGGGTTAACTGCAAGTTTATTAAGTTCTTCCATACTGCCAACAACTGTAACTTTGCCACAATCTGGGCAAACATAAAATGGTAATGGCAAGCCATAGAATCTGCTTCTTGAAATATTCCAGTCCCCCATATTATTAAGCCAGTCAGCCATTCTCTTTCTGCCATATTCTGGTTGGAAAGTTACATCTTCAATAGCTTTTAACAATTTTGGACGAAGTTCATCAACTGAGATATACCAAGTTGAAATAAGTTTGTAAACAAGATCTGTTTTACATCTCCAGCAATATGGATAACTGTGAGTGTATTTGTGTGCATAATAAAGTTTGTTATCTTCTTTTAAACGATTAACAACCATATCAACAACATCAGTTGTTTTTCTGCCTTTTAAGAAACCAGTGTTGTCAAGCATAACGCCTTGATCATCAATTGGACAAATTTCTGGCAAATTAAATTGTTTGCCAAGTTCAAAGTCTTCTGCACCACAGCCAGGAGCAATATGAACAACACCACTACCTTCGGTTGCATCAACCATATCCCAATTAACAATTTTGTGTTCAAATTGTTGTTCAGATAATTCTGGGAAGCAAGTTTCGTATGTTAAACCAACAAGTCTGCTACCATCAAATTCTTCTAAAACTTCATTTTCTTCTTTAACAACTTTTAAAGCATCTTTGCCTAAAACCAATTTTTCGCCACTTGCTTTAAGAAGTATTTTTACATATTTAATTTCAGGATTTACTGCCAAAGCAACGTTTGCTGATAAAGTCCAAGGAGTTGTTGTCCAAGCAAGCACTTTAAAATCTTCACCCTTAACTGGGAACTTTGCAAAAATTGCTGTGTGTGTTACATCGTGGTAACTACCAGCCATTTCGTGTTCTGACAAACTTGTTCCACATCTTGGGCACCATGCCATTGGACGATTTTTACGAACGATAAAACCTTTTTTATCACATTCTTTTAAGAAATGCCAAATTGACAAAATGTTGTTGTCTGAATTGGTGTAATAACTGTTTTCCCAATCCATCCATTGACCCATACGGATACTTTGGTTTGTGATTTCGTTTGCAAAATAGTTAACTCTTTCAATACATTTATTTGTAAATTTATCTAGGCCATAATTAACAATTTCTGGTTTACCATTTAAGCCAAGTTCTTTTTCAACATTAACTTCAACCCACATACCTTGAGCATCAAAACCGTTTTGATATTGGCAATCTTTACCCTTTAAAGCATTGTATTTAATGGTAATATCTTTTAATGTTCTACCCCAAATGTGGTGAACACCACTGCGGTTGTTTGCTGTAATTGGGCCATCAAGAAATTTAAACCTAGGGTTGTTTTGATTTTTTTGTTGAAGTTTTTTAAAGCAATCGTTTTCTTTCCAAAATTTTAGCATTTGTTTTTCCATTTGCACAAAATTTGGCTTCACATCTTCTTTTTTCATTATTTAATCTTTCCTCTTTTTTTTATTTTAAAACACAAAAATGCAAAGTTAGGTTTGTTTTTATATAAGGTATTAACCCCTTATAAAAACAAAAAAATCCTGGTGTTATAAGACAGAAAAACACAAGGACCACTCATAACAGATACTAACATATCCTGCCCTAAAATAACGGTTGGGCTCTCCGAAATTTTTTACTTGTTTTTAAACTTTTAGTATTAACATAAAAACTTTAAAAATGTTCAAAAATTCAACTAATAGGTGATATTAAAAAGCTTTAATTATTGTGCTTTCAGCTACTGCACAACTCTCTGAAAATTAAAGGGCTCTTTTTAACGCGTCCTACATCATTGCTTTTTTATATTTTACATTGTTAATAATAATTTAATTATAAATAAAAGTCAATATATTTTGTATTTTTGCTAATTTTTATTTAAATATAGAAGCAAAAAACCACAAGAAATTTTCTTGTGGTTTAATTTTAAAGATTAAAAACAATTATTGTCTTGTATTATCGTCATCGTCGTCAATATCTTCTGGGAAACCTTCGTTTGTTACAACATCAGCAGGTTCTTCATCTTCTACTTGATTTGAAAATTGATTTACTTGAGGCATATTGTCTAAATCTTCAACAATTGCATTGATGTTTTCATCAACATCTGGAATTGATGCAGATTCAACATAATCATCTTCTTCTACTTGTTGTAATTGTGTATTGCCCATTTCATCATCAAAACTTGAAACTGTAAATGTTTCACCGTTTCCTACAGGCTCTTCAATTTCTGGTTGAGCATTAAGTTCATCAACATCAGGAATTTCAGCAACAATTTCTTCTTCAACTTCTGGTTGAGGTTGAACAGGTTGAGCAACTGGTTGTACAACTGCTGGAGCAACTGCAACTTCTTCTTCATAAGCATCTTCAACTAATTGACCTTGAGCTGGAGCTACATAAGCATATTCTGGTTCAACTTGTGGTTGAGCAGGTTGAGGTTGAACAACTGGTTGAACTGGTGTTTCTTGAACTGGTTGAACAACTGGTGCAACATCTTGAACAGGAGTTTCAACAACTGTTTCTTGAGCTACTTTCTTTGAAGTTGCTCTTTTCTTTCTTGGTTTGTTTTCTACTTCAGCTGCTGCTTTTTTTGGAGGTCTACCCCTTTTGCCTTTTGGTTTGTTATCTTCTGCTTTTTTCTTAGCAGTTGATTTTTTTTCGCTATCTTTCTTTGCAGGTCTGCCTCTTTTACCTTTTGGTTTATTTTCTTTTACTTCACTTACCTTTTTTGCAGGTCTGCCTCTTTTTTTCTTTGGTTGTTCTTCTGTTTCAACAGGAGTTACAACTGACTCAGGTTCTTCTTGTAAAGGTTCAACTTTAACGTCACTAAAGCTTTCTTCTTCAATATCTGTAACAGGTTGTTCATCAGCTACTTCTGCTTGGTTGTTATCTTGTGCTTCAAATTCTGCATAAGGATCTTCAGCAACAGGAATTTCTTCATAAAGAGGTTGTGTTACAGGTGCATCTGCATAAATTGGTTCAACTTCAGGTTGTTCATCTACAACTTCTTCAACTTCTTCAGTTTCATCAATTTCTTCTGCTTGTGCAGTTTCTTCCATTGGATTTATTTGTTCCTCAACAAGGTTGATTTGTTGTTCTACAAGTTCAATTTGATCTTCAACTGTTGTGTCTGCAACATCTTCAGGCTCTTCTTCAATTTCTTCTTCAGCTACTTCTGGTTGAACAAAAGCTTCTTCTTGCATTGTTTGTTCTGCAGGAGCATCATTATCATCATCGTCATCAATATCTGCAGGAATTACAGTTTCTTCTTCAGTTTCTTGATTGTCTTCACTTACAACTTCTTCAGGTTGTTCATCAGCAAATTCGTTATTATCCTCTTCTGCCAATGGTTCAAAATTTTCAACTTCTTCTTCAGTTTCTTGGTTATCTACTAAAACAGTATTTTCTTCATTTTCTGTTTCTTCATTATTAACTAATGAAACTTCATCTTCTTCAAGATTTTCTACGCTTTCATCAGCTAAAGATTCTTCGCCCTCTTCACCTTCTTCGGCATTTTCAAGGTCTTCTTCCTCTGCTGGCTCTTCTTTTTCTTCTTCAACAATTTCACCATACTCATTAAGCATTGGAGGTGGTGTTGGTTCGCCAAGATCTTGTTCACCTTCTTCAGTTGGAGGTGTTACATTTTGACTGCCAAAAACAGCAGGGGTTGTGCCTTTGTGTTTTTTATTGTATTTAATAGCATTAGAAATTCTATCAAGCACAAAATCAAAATCTTCTTCTTTTTCAAAATCTTCTTTTCTAACAATATAAGCAATTGCCTTATTTACATAAATGTAACCATAGTTAAAGTGTTTTTTAACTTTAAAAAGTCTTGAATAAATTAATGTTGATGTTGAAACTTCAACATTATTTGCGTCTTTTGAAACAATAGAAAATCTATCTTCATCAAATTCATACTCATCAACAGTGCCAATGTTACGCTTATTATTTAGGTTGATAATAAGACGCATCAATGGTGCGTAGAAAGCAAAAATAAGCCCTAAGCAGCCATATAAAATACCCTCAGCAATATTGCCCAAAACAAGCAAAACAACGCTACAAGCCAAAATAAGAACCGCACAGATGTATATTATTTTCATAGTGCCACTTATTTTAATGCTATACTTGGCAAAATCATTAAAAGCTTCTTTACTGTAATTCATTTTTGTTTTAATCATTTTTAATCTTTCCTTTTAATTTTTTTTATAATAATTTTGTTAACCAAACTAAAAAATTTCATCAACAAAAAATAATTATTATGAGTTATAATTTTCTAACACAGCGTTCATATCTAAAATATCGGCTGTTGTTATTATGCCAATTGGCTTTTCATTATATGTGCCTTTTTCGGTAATAATAATTAAAGCTAACTTGCGGTTAATATAAAAATAATTTAAGGCTTTTTCAATTGTCATTGATTGATCAGCAACCCTGTAATAATTGCTTTCATCATCTTTTGTAATAACATCAATAACTTTTGTATTTTCAACATATTGAGCAATATCTACCCCTTCAATTAAAGCTGTTCCTAATGATTGAATAATTTTTGAACCAATAGCAACACCTTGCAAAACACCGTTCATATAAACAGGAATATTATGATACCCTGTGCGTGACATAATTTGCAAAATTTCTTTAATTGTTACATCTGCTTCACAAATAACAACTTCTTTTAAACAAACTTTATCATAAGCTGTTGGAGGTGTTGCAATAAGTTTTGCAATTTTTTCAAACTCATCAACAACTTCATCATGAGGCTCTGCAATAACATAATTTGGGTTTGTTCTATGCACAATTGAGTTTCTTAATCTACCATAGTCAATAAGTTCTTCTTCATATTTTCTTATAACGCTGTTAAGTGGAACTGCTTTACGAATTAAATCAGCATAACTTATGCTACGCTTAAAACCATAAATAGTTCTTAATGAATAGTCAATGCTGTTATAAGCCATAATGAATCTTTCTGAATTAGATTTTGTTCTAGTTGTTTTTGACATTAAAAAGATCTCCTAATTACTAAAAAATATTAGCATATTTTATCAAAAATGCAAAACAAATACGATATTTATTTATTTAAGTGTTGATTTTTTAACAAAGTTTGTATATAATATGCCTTGAAAGCACTAAGCGGGGAGCTAGTGGTGCCCTTTACCTACAATCCACTACAGTAGGGCTGAAGGTCAATCTAGGCAGATGCTTATTAAGTAAGTGCTTTGTTTTTAGTGTTGAAGTCAAGGTCTTATGCAATTGTTAACCATGAACCATGTCAGGGCCTGACGGCAGCAGCATTAAGTGGACCTAATGATGTGCCATAAGGTAGCTTTGGCGGAGCTGAAAACAAAAATTACTATTTAATATCACCTGTCAAAATTGAATGTGCTTTCTTTTTTAAAAAAACAAATAATTAAAGGAATTTATACTTTCCTTTTTATTTTTTATAATAAACAAAATGGTGACTAAAATGAAGAATGTGTTTTTTATTATAAAAAATACATTTTTTGCTTTTTAAACCAAATACAAAAGAAAGGGATTTATCACTATGGCAAAATTAAAAGTTAAAAATATTGAATCACTTGCAAATGAGTTAAACAACAAGTTTAACGGTGCTTTTTCAAGCTCTTTAAAAATTGGCGTTGTTGCTTTTAGTGATAATTTTAGTTCAAGAAATTATGCTCAAGAACTTGCACAAATAGTTGAAAGAGAAATTGTTAAAAACGGCATTGAAGCTGAAACAATTGTTATGCCAAGCATAAATGAAAGGTTTAGAACATTTACTTCAGGAAACTATGTTTTAGATGCACACAAAAAACAAATTTCAAATTATCTTGAACTTATGCTTTATGAAAAAGCTTTTGACGGTGTTGTATTTATTCCAAACAGTTTAACAAGCACACTTGGTAGTTTGGCTAGTTCAATTAGACTTAACTTACCTACCATTGTTTTACCACAAGGCTTAACACCAGTTAAAGATGGCGCAAACTTAAAAGATATTCTTTCCTACCCAGGAAAAATTGCAACTGGTGAAAAAAGTGTTTTTGATTTAGATGAAAACCAAAAGAAATTTAGCGAAGTTTATGGTTCTGGCTCAACTTTAAACGGTGAAAATTTATTTAACATCATTTTGGAAGTTATGGAACTTAGCGTAAAAAACAGTGCAACAACTTATGCTCAAACATACGAAAAAGATGCTCAAGCATTGCTTACTGCACAAACAATTGTAAATTTAACAAAAAACAGACTTCCTTTAAGAAAATTAATTAACAGAAAATCAATTTCAAATGCTATTAACTTAAACTTCTGTTTAGGTGGAAGCCCTATTGTAATTGATGCTTTAATGTTCTTATCAAAAGAATCTGAACTTGATTTTGATACAACAAAAGTATTAAATAGTTCAAAAAACATTCCTGTTTTATACAACACAAATTTAGGAATTGAAACTTTTATTGAAAATGGCGGAACATGGGCACTTATTAAAGCAATGATTAAAAACAAAATTATTGACGGAAACTACAAAACTTTTGCCGACACTACCCTAAGTGATGAAACTAAAAAGATTTCAAATTATGAAAACTTTAATGTAGTTAAAAAAGAAAGCATTGTTTTATTGCGTGGCAATATTGCTGATAGATATGCTATTGCAAAAACAATAAATATTCCTGAAGAAAAAACAAAAATCATTTCAAACGCACAAGTATTTAACAGTGACGAAGAAGCTTGCAACGCAATTTTAAACAAAGCTGTTACAGAAAACTCTGTTATTATAATTAAAGAATGTGGTAAAAATGTTGAAACAGGCGTTTCTACAATTAGCCAAACTACCCTTGCATTAGAATCAATGGGCCTTACAAACAATCATATTGTTGTTACAGATGGTTTTGTTCCTGATGATACAACAGCAATTTGCATTAGTTGTGTTTACCCAGACAGCAATGGTGGAAACATAAGATTTGTTAAAGATGGCGATGAAGTTGAAATTGATTTTGTTAAAGGCAAACTTAACATTGAAGTAAATTCAAGAGAAATGACTTTAAGACAAAAGAAATTTATTAAAGAAAAACGCATTTTACCAAAATATTTAACAATGCTTAACAATAATAAATAATTTAAAATTCAAACAAAAAAAACACCACTTTTTTATAAATGGTGTTTTTATTTTTTTATGTAAAAAGATAATTTAATTTTTAGTTGAATTTTAAAATCTTTCTTGCAATTGTATAAATAACTTTGCAGAACCACATACCAATTTTTGAATTTGTTGCAGTTAAGCCTTCAATATTACCTTTGCAAGCTTTATAAAGTTTTTGGTCTTTATTTTTTAAATATTCCCACAAAGCTTTTTTCTTGCTAAGAGCCTCTGCGTCACCAATTTTAATTAAATAAATTGATGTGATAGCCATAAGAATTGAAACATAGTCACTCATATATTTTGCAAGTTTTTTAGATTGAGCTTCAATTTTTGAAATATCATATGCATCAATCAAAATTTTTGTAACTTTTAAGTGTTGGTCAATACGCTTCATAATAACACTTTCGTTAACAGATTGGTCTGCCCTGCCAATGAAATACCTGTAAAGGTCTTCATGCATATAATACATAGTTTTGATGTGTGGCAATGGAACATAAACAAAAACATTGTCAACATAGAAAGTATGCTTTGGAAGTTCAAGTTTAATTTCTTTTAAAATTTCTGTTCTGTAAATAACAGTGTGCATACCAATAAATTGTGATTTTTTAAACTTTTTAGAATCATCAAAAGTAATAACTTGGTTTGCTGGGAAAACATTTTTAAGGTCAACAACTCTTTGAGTGTTGGTTTCGGTATACTCATAAACATAATTGCAAACAATCATATCTACAAGATTTTTTTCTTCGTGGAATTTTTTAATTTGATCTAAAACATTTTTAAGTGCTTCTTCGTTAACCCAATCGTCTGAGTCAACAACTTTATAATACAAACCTGTTGCGTTTTTAATACCTTGGTTAACGCCTGAACCATGACCACCATTTTCTTGGTGAATTGCTTTAACTATTGTTGGATATTTTTTTGCATAACTATCAGCAATTTCAGCTGTGTTATCTTTGGTTGAACCATCATTTACAATGATAATTTCAACATCTTCTCCTCCTGTTAAAAGAGTTTGAATACAATGATCCATATAACTTGCTGAGTTATAACATGGAACGCAAAAAGAAATATATTTCATAATTAAAATTACCTTTTTTTATTTTTATTTAACATAAGTAAGGTTTTGTATGCAAAATTTTTTAGCATAAGTTTTACTTATTGAATTAAGTTTAACACATAAAAAATTTTTAACAAAACTTTTTAAAGCTTTTATTCTTTATAAAACACACAAATTTATAAAAATAACAAAATTTTAATTTAAAAACATATTTTAGGGGTTTTTCTTTTGCTTTAATTTTGTTTGCTGTGATATACTTTTAAGAGTTAAAATTTTTATAATAAAGGAAAATTTATAAGAATGAGTGAAAATAAAAAATTGAAAGTTTTATGCCTTGTTGACAACTTTTACCCAGTAACAGGTGGTATTAACTCTGTTTTAGATTTAAGTTGCCCAGAGCTTAATAAATATATTGATATCGCTGTTTGTGCAATTAAACACAAAACATATGTTGACCCAGAAAGAAGTTACAAAGTTTATCGCTGCCCTGGTTTTTATAACTGCATCACAAATGATGGTATTGCCCAACCAACTAAAGAGTTTGAACAATTTATTGAAGACCAACATTTTGATTTGTTTCACTGTCACACTGCAGGAAGTTTGCTTACCTTTGCTGAAAAACTTGGCAAAAAATTAAATATTCCTGTTTTAACAACCATACACAACACTTATTATACTGAGGTTAAAAGTTTTGTAAAATTTGGATTTCTTGCAAAACTTGTTACAAAGATTTTCTTTAAAAGAACACAAGAAAAATCTGATTACCTTTGGGCTGTATCAAAATATTGCATAGAAAATGCAAAGCGCTTTGGTTTAACAAAGCCTGCAAAAGTAATGTATAACGCCATTAAATTTGATGACTTTAGCCCAGAAAAAGTTAAAGAAGGTTGCAAAATTATCAATAAAGACTTTAACATAAAAGAAGATGATTTTGTTATATCAACTGTTTCAAGAATCATAAAAACAAAAAATTTAGATGTTATACTTGACTGTGCCAAACTTATTAAAGATAATCACCCAGAAATTAAAAACATTAAATTTTTTGTTGTTGGTGGTGGCAAATATTTAGAAAAAATGAAAAAGAGAGCCAAAAAGCTTGGTGTTGACAAAGACTTTTTCTTTACAGATATGGTAAAAGACAGAACTTACTTAGCAAATTTCTATATGCGCTCAGACTTAGTTTTATTCCCTTCTGTAATGGAATCTATTGGTCTTATTCAAACAGAAGCTGCTGCTTATGAAAAAGTAACCCTTGTTTTTGAAGGCACTGCCCAATCTGAAGAAATTATTGATATGAAAAATGGTTTAATTGCACCAAGATCTGCTCAAGGCTATTTAGACAAAATTTTATATGCATACAATAATCCTGAAGAAATAAAAAAGATTGGTAAAAAAGCAAGAGAAACTTTGTTTAGGTCATATACAGATAAAAAGGTTACAGACCAAATTATTAACGAATACAAAAATATAATTGCTGATTTTAAAGCAAAAAAACAAGAAAATGATGCCAACGCAAAATAATCTTATTTTAAAAAGAGTAAAATAAAAATAGTTAAACAAAATAAAAAACAATGCTTGAAAAAATATCAAACATTGTTTTTTTTATTTTAATTATTTAGAAGTGTTTTTTGTTGTTTTAGTAGAGAATTTTTTCTTTTTTGTTGTTTTTGTAACTTTAGTTTGAGTTTTATTATTCTCACTCTCTATTAAGCTTTCTTTTTTTTCTTCTGTTTTATTAACTTCTATTGTATTTTTAGGTTGTTCTTCACTTTCCTTTTTGTCTTCACACTCACAACAAAGTTCGTTATCATTTTCAGCAAATGCCATAAGAATTAAAATTGGTATCATACTTAAAATACTAATATTTGGTGATGGGTCAAATAATGAAGAAATAAACACAGCTATATAGTTAAATAAAACAAATAACTTAAATGTATTAAACTTTTTAAATAAAGTTGTGTATTGTTTTACATAATATGGAAGACTAAGTAAAAATCCTACAACACCTGTGCATGTTAAGTAATGCAAGAAAAAGTTGTGGCAATTGACTAAAGCGGAACCAAAACCTGTTGCATCACCCATGCCTGGGTAAACACCAGCAACTGCTTGTGGGTCACGAGTTACAAAACCAATACCAAAAATTGGATTATTTTTAAATTGTTCCCAGCACCAGCCCCACAAAGAACTTCTGCCATTTGGTTGAAAACCTAAATTTAAATAATAACTTACCAAATTTATAATTTTTTCAAACCAAATAACTGATATAAGTGCAGCTACACCAATTAAAGAAAAAACACCTATAAGCATTGGTTTTTTATTTGGTGAAGACTTTAAAATAACAAAGAAGTAAATAACTGAAATTACTGCTGCTAAAAGCAAAGCCATACGAGATAATGTAAAATAAACAGCAATATCAAAAAATACAGCTAAAAGAATATATAAATAATCTTTTTTGTTTTTTGTTGCTAAATAAAAGCAAGAACAAATACCACTTAGCATAAAGATTGCTGCAGTGTTTACTTCGCCAATACCAATAGTAACTGTATATTTGTTTTGAAGAGCATATAAAATATCGCCAGATTTTATGTATGCAACAGCAAGTTCAAAAGTTATAAGTAGGCTTAAAAATATAAAGCAATAAGCAATATATTTTTTATAATCTTTAATAAAGTTTAAGAAAAACCAATATATGCCATAAACTAAAATAGACATTAACAAAGTTATTGTAAATTCAAGCAAAGCAAAATATCCAATTATTCCGCCTAAGCAGTTACCCACTAAACACAAAACAAAAAACCAAAACATTTTGCCTTTTTTAAAGGTTTTTTTGTATTTAAATTTTTGCATTAAAATGTATGTAGTAACAACTGCAATAAAAAATACAACGCAACTTATATAAAAAATCCAATTAGCAAGTCCATAAACCGAAGTTATTATATAAGGTATTGAAATGATAAACATAATTATTGGCTTTGGGTTGTCTGCACAAAAAGTGAAAACAGCAACTTCATACAAAAGTAAAAAGCCAATTGAAAGATATGGAAAATTTATTGACCAACAAAAAGCAATTAAAAAAGAAACAACAGCAAGCATCCACACACTGTTTAAAGCTTTTTGCATTATAGGTTTAATTTTATTAAAATCAAATTTTTTTGAGTTTTCTGGGTTTTGATTTATTTGATTGGTCATTGTTTGTGTCATAAAAAATCTACTTCCCTCCTCTTTAAAAAAGTTTTAAATATTTTCTATTTGCCAATCAATAGGGTTTTGATTGGTTTGAGTTAAAATTTCGTTACATTTTTTAAAGTGATTACAGCCAAAAAAACCATTATATGCTGATAATGGACTTGGATGTGCGCAAGTTAAAACATAGTGGTTTGATAAGTCAATATCTTTAACTATGCTCTTTGCACCATTGCCCCACAACAAAAATACAACAGGGGTTTGTTTTTTTGCAACTTCTTGAATAATTTTATTTGTAAAAGTTTCCCACCCTTTACCTTTGTGGCTAAAACTTTTGCCTTTTTCAACTGTTAACACACTGTTTAAAAGCAACACCCCTTGCTTTGCCCATTTTGTTAAATTGCCATTGTTTGGAATATAGCAACCAAGTTCATCTTTAAGCTCTTTAAAAATATTAACCAAGCTTGGTGGAGCGTCAACTTTTTCAACTGAAAAACATAAGCCATGAGCTTGTCCCTCATTTATATAAGGGTCTTGCCCAATTATTACAACTTTAACATCATCATATTTTGTTTGGTTTAATGCATTAAAAACATTTTTATCTTGTGGATAAATTGTTTTTGTTGCATATTCATTTTTTAAAAAAGTTTGAAGAGATTTAAAATAATCTTTTTCAAACTCTTGTTTTAAAATCTCATACCAATTTTTTGTTATATAAAACATAAATTATTTTCTTTTATATTATTTTTTATGTGTTTTAATATATTCAAATGCTTTTGTTGCAGCAATTGCACCATCTGAGCAAGCTGTAACAATTTGTCTTAAAGGAGTATTTCTAATATCGCCAATAGCATAAACTCCTTCATAATTTGTGCGCATAAATTCATCAGTATTGATATAGCCTTGTGCGTTAAGGTCAAGGTTGCCATCAACCATTTCTGTATCAGGGCCACGACCAATGCAAACAAACAAACCATCAACAGACAATGTTTTTGTTTCGTTTGTAACTTTGTTTAAAACATCAACAGATTTTAAAACAGTGTCGCCTGTTAATTTTGCCACTGTGCTGTTGTAAACAATTTCAATATTGTCTTTATCAATAACTTGTTTTGCCAAAATTTGATCGCCACGGAATTCATCTCTTCTATGAATTAAATAAACTTTTTTTGCTAAGTTGCTTAAATAAAAGCAATCTTCCAAAGCGGTGTTTCCACCACCAACAATAGCAACAGTTTTATCTTTAAATAAGTTACCATCACAAGTTGCGCAATAACTAATACCTTTGCCAATAAAACTTTTTTCATTTTCAAGGTTTAATTTTCTTACGCTTGCACCAAAGCCTAAAATAACTGTTTTTGCTTTGTATGAACTTTGGTAACATTCAACTTCTTTAATATCACCTTCAACTTTAACTTTTTTAACTTCGTCCCAAGCAAATTCAATGTTTAGACTTTGTGTATGCTCAAACATTTTTGTAGCCAAATCCATACCAGAAATTGTGATAATTCCTGGGTAATTTGCAACTTCATAAGTTGTTGCAACTGCTCCACCTGGAACATTTTTTTCAATAATAACAACGTCAAGACCTGCTCTTTTTGCATAAATTGCAGCAGTCATACCTCCTGGGCCACCACCTAAAATTGCAATATCATAAATTTTATCCATTGTTATTTACTCCTTTTTATTGTGAAAAGTTAAGTTTTTTATTTAATTCACAAAAAATATTTTATAGTTTTATTATAGAATTTTTTTGTGCAAATTGACAAGTAAAAAAAGCATATTTAAAAAAGAATTTTTCCAATAATTTTGGGTATTTAAAAAATGTAAACAGGCAAAAAAAAGAACACCACAAAGGGTGTTCTTTTTGAAAAGTCTTGTAAAGAAAAACCAAAGACACAATATAAAGATTATCTCTTTGAGAATTGTGGAGCTTTTCTTGCTTTTTTCAAGCCATATTTCTTTCTTTCTTTCATTCTTGAATCTCTTGATAAGAAACCAGCTTTTTTAAGTTCTGCTTTAAAAGTTTCATTTTCTTTAACTAAAGCTCTTGCAATACCATGTCTGATAGCACCTGTTTGGCCTGTGTATCCACCGCCATAAACATTTGCAATAACATCATATTTATCTTGAGTTTCTGTTAAAGCTAATGGTTGACGAACAACAAGTTTTAAAGTATCTAACAATAAATATTCGTTGATGTCTCTTCCATTAATTGTGATTTTACCTGTTCCGTTAGCGATTAATCTAACTCTTGCAACAGCATCTTTTCTTCTGCCTGTTGCGATGTATTGACCAGCAGCACCTTTTTTCTTTGTTGTTTTTGCTCTTTTAACAACAGGAGCTTTAACTTCTGCAACTGGAGCTTCAACAGCTTTAGGTGTTCTTGGTTTTCTAGGAGCTTTTGCTTTTACTTCTGCATTTTTTACTTCTTCAGCCATTATACTCTAACTCCTTTTAATTCAATAACTTCTGGTTTTTGTGCTTCGTGATTGTGGTTAGCATCTTTGTAAACTCTTAATTTCTTAATCATTTTTCTTCCCAAAGAATTTTTTGGAAGCATACCTTTAACTGCTTCTGTTACAACGAAGTCTGATTTTGTTCTCATAAGTTCGTCGTATCCAACTGTTTTTAAGCCACCTACAAATCCTGTATGATGATAATGTTTTTTATCTCTTAATTTGTTACCTGTTAAAACAAGTTTATCACTGTTAATAACAATAACATGGTCACCTGTGTCAACATGTGGAGTAAATTCTGGTTTGTTTTTTCCTCTCAACATTGTTGCAACTTGGCTTGCAAGCCTACCAAGAGGCATATTTGTTGCATCAACGATATACCATTTTGATTCCACAGTTTGAGGTTTTGCCATAAATGTTTTCATGTAAATTTTCTCCTTCAAACTTTTTTAAATATTTTTTACGTAAATTAATTTTTTTTGGTTTTTAAAAAAACCGATTTTCTGCGCAGCATCGTTTTATTTATAGGGGCTAATCTACAAATATAATTTTTGCTAAGTAGTATAATAATGCTTTTTGCCCGTTTTGTCAAGGCTTTTTTCAATTAAAAATACTAATAATCTACTTGTTTTAAATACAATCCGTCTGGTGGAACTGTTTTGCCTGCTTGGTTGCGTTTTCCACCATCTAAAATTGTTTTAAAGGTATCAATTGTCATTTTTCCACGGCCAATTTCAATTAAAGTTCCTACCAAAATTCTTACCATATTATACAAAAATCCGTTGCCTGTTATGGTAAAAAACAAATAGTCTTCTTGTTTTTCTAAGGTTGCTGAATAAACTGTTCTTACTGTTGTTTTGGTCGTTGCATTTGAGGCCACAAAGGCTGAAAAATCATGCTCACCTTCAATTAACTTACAAGCCTTTTGCATATTTTCTATGTTTAAAGCATATTTGCAAAACAAGCATCTATCTTGGTCAAACGCACTTAAAATTTTGCCGTTGTAAATTTTGTAAACATAAGTTTTTTGTTTTGCACTTCCCCTTGCATTAAACTCGTCATCAACTAAAAAGCTTTTTTTAACTCTTATATCTTTTGGAAGATGCAAGTTTAAAACAACTTCAAATTTTTCTGGCTTAATGGTTGATGAGGTAAAAAAGTTTACTACTTGCCCAAGAGAGTGAACACCTGCATCTGTTCTTCCACTTGGATAAGTTTTTACTTCTTCACCAGTAACTTCTTTAATTACATTTTCTAAAACTTCTTGCACTGTTATGCCGTTTTTTTGCTTTTGAAAACCACAATAATTTGTGCCAACATACTCTAAAATTAAACAAATATTTTTCATATAAAAAATAATAGCACAAATTAAAATAAATTGCATCATATATTTTTGCTTTAATTATATTACTATAAATGATTTAAGTAATAATCATTATTTATAGGCATCTTTTAACATCACGTTTGTTTTTAAAAAAAACATAAAAAGGCTTAATTTTTTTGTTATAAAAAAAATAAAAATAATTTCATTAAAACTTTTTATAAATATTGCTTTTTTTTTGTGCGTTTAGTATACTATTTACTGCAAAAATTAAATTAGGAGAAAGAAAAAAATGAAAATTACAGTTGATGGAAATACAGCCACAGCTCAAATTGCTTATGCTTTTTCTGAAGTAGCTTCAATTTATCCAATTACACCTTCAAGCCCAATGGCAGAAAGTGCTGATGAATGGCAAGCAAAAGGTGTTAAAAACTTATTTGGTAATACAGTTAAAGTAACACAACTTCAATCAGAAGCTGGTGTTGCTGGTGCTGTTCACGGCAGTCTTGTAGCAGGTGCTTTAACAACAACCTTTACTGCTAGCCAAGGCTTATTGCTTATGATACCTAATATGTATAAAATTGCTGGCGAACTTTTGCCTTGTGTTTTTCACGTAAGTGCAAGAGCTTTGTCTGCTCACGCATTATCAATTTTTGGTGATCATGCTGACGTTATGGCTTGCAGAAGCACAGGTTTTGCAATGCTTTGCTCAAACACTGTTCAAGAAGCAATGGATATGGCAACAGTTGCACACATTGCAACATTAAAAAGCAGTGTTCCTTTTATGCACTTCTTTGATGGTTTTAGAACTTCACACGAAATTCAAAAAATTGACAGCATCTCAAATGAAGATTTGTTAAAAATCTTACCTAAAAAAGAAATTGCTGATTTTAAAGCTCGTGCTTTGTCAAGTTATCACCCACACCAACAAGGAACAGCACAAAACCCAGATATTTACTTCCAAAACCGTGAAGCCTGCAACAAATATTACAACAATGCTGTTGAAGCTGTTGAAGACGCTTTAAAAGATGTTGAAAAAATTACAGGCAGACACTATAACCTTTTTGATTATTATGGTGACGAAAACGCAACAGATGTTGTTGTTTTAATGGGAAGCGGAACTCAAACAGCAATAGAAACTGTTAAATATTTAAATTCAAAAACAAACACAAAATACGGTGTTTTAAATGTAAGACTTTACAGACCATTTGCAACAAAAGCTTTTGCAAACGCTCTTCCAAAAACAGTAAAAAGAATTGCTGTTTTAGACAGAACAAAAGAACCTGGAGCTGCTGGTGAACCATTGTATAAAGATGTTACTGCTGCTTTATTAGAAAGCAACAGAACAAACATTAAAGTTGTTGGTGGCAGATACGGCCTCGGTGGAAAAGAATTTACACCAAACATGGTTAAGGCTGTTTTTGACAACTTAAATGGCGAACTTAAAAATGACTTTACAGTTGGTATTGTTGATGATGTAACAAACACATCTCTCCCACTTGATAACAACTTTGATATTGAAGATAAAAACTATTCTTGCAAATTCTTTGGTTTGGGAAGCGATGGCACAGTATCTGCTAACAAAAACTCAATTAAAATTATTGGTAGCAACACAGAACTTAACGCACAAGGTTATTTTGAATATGATTCAAAAAAATCTGGCAGTGTAACAATTTCTCACTTAAGATTTGGAAAAGAACACACCAATGCCCCATATTTAATTACAAAAGCAGATTTTGTTGCTTGCCATAACATAAACTTTATTGGCAAGTATGATATGGAAAAAGATTTAAAAGAAAATGGCGTTTTCTTGCTTAACAGCCCATACACTGAAGATGAACTTAAAAACATTTTACCTGACAATTTCTTTAAAACAATTAAAGAAAAAAATGCAAAATTGTTTATTGTTGACGGTAACAAAGTTGCTGTTGAAGCTGGACTTGGAAACAGAATTAACGTTGTTATGCAAGCTTGCTTCTTTAAACTTACAAACATTATTGACTACCCTACTGTAGAAAAAATGCTTGTTGATGCAGCAACAAAAACTTATGCTAAAAAGGGTCAAAAAATTGTTGATGCAAACGTAAAAGCAATTACAACAGCAACAGAACACCTTGTTGAAGTTAACCTAGACAAAATCAAAGGCATTGAAACAAAAGAAGAAGATTTTGAAGATTGTTATGTAAAAGATTTTATTAAGAAAATTGAACACAAACATGGTGATGACTTACCTGTTTCAAGCTTTAATGCAAGTGGTGTTATTCCAACAAACACTTCAAAATTTGAAAAAAGAGGAATTTCTGTTAATAGTCCATGCTGGTTAAAAGAAAATTGTATTCAATGTAATATGTGTGCAGCAGTTTGCCCACACGCAGCAATAAGACCTGTTCTTGTTAGTGATGAAGAATTAGCTTCAGCTCCAAAATCATTTGAAACAAACAAAGCTATTGGCGTTAACGGATATAACTTTAGAATGCAAATAAATGTTGCAGACTGCACAGGCTGTGAAAACTGCGTAAAAGTATGCCCTGCAAAACAAAAAGCATTACAAATGGAAAATTCTGTTGAAAATGCTAAAAAAGAAGCTGAAAACTATAAGTTTGCTGAAAATATTGAAAATCCAAAAACAATCTTTAAACCAAACACAGTAAAAGGTAGCCAATTTAACAAACCTTACTTTGAATTTAGTGGTGCTTGTGCTGGTTGTGGTGAAACACCTTACATAAAACTTGCTACACAACTTTTTGGTGAAAGAATGGTTATTGCAAACGCAACAGGTTGCAGCAGTATTTATTCTGGCAGTGCGCCAACTTCTCCATTTGCAAAAAACAAACTTGGCAGAGGTCCAGCTTGGGCAAGCAGTTTGTTTGAAGACAATGCTGAATTTGGTCTTGGCATAAAAATGGCAAAAATCGTAGCTAGAAACCAACTTAAAACTGATGTTGAAGAATTTGTAAAAACAAATAAAGATGAAAAATTAAATACTCTTCTTGCTTCATGGCTTGAAAACTTTGATGATGGCGAAAAAACTTATGAACTTAGCAAAGAAATTGCCCCACTTCTTAAAGGAACTGCTTTAGAAGGAAAAGAAAGCGATTTAACAAAAGAATCTGTTTGGATTATCGGTGGCGATGGCTGGGCTTATGATATTGGCTTTGGTGGTCTTGACCAAGTTGTTGCTAGTGGCGAAAATGTTAATATTTTAGTATTAGATACTGAAGTTTATTCAAACACTGGTGGTCAAATGTCAAAATCAACACCACTATCTGCAACAGCAAAATTTGCAGCTGCTGGTAAGAGAACTCCTAAAAAAGACCTTGGTATGATTGCTATGGGTTACAAAAATTGCTATGTTGCTCAAATTGGTCTTGGTGCAAATATGGCACAAGCAGTTAAAGCAATGAGCGAAGCAGAAAGTTATGATGGCCCAAGTTTGATTATTGCTTATGCCCCATGTATTAACCATGGTATTAATATGAACGCTTCACAAGAAGAAATTAAAAAAGCTGTTGATTGTGGTTATTGGCATTTATACAGATATGACCCAAGACTTATTGCTGAAGGCAAAAATCCATTTATGCTTGATAGCCCTGCTCCAAGCAAAGATTATAGAGAATTTTTGAAAGGCGAAAGCAGATATGCAGCACTTGAAAAAATTGCACCTCAACTTGCTGAAAAATTGTATGAAGAAAGCAAACAATATGCTATTGAAAGATACAACAAATATCTTGAACTTTCAAAAAAACAATAAGGTTTTAGTTTAAAAACCTAAAAAACTTAAAATAATTTAAATAAAAAAATACAGTTAATTGGGAAATCCATTAACTGTATTTTTTATTTTTATTTAAGATATAAATTTTTATTTATCTTTATGGCTTCCACCGTGACGGACATCTTTTTCATCAGCATACATCCACCAGTTAAATTTCTTACGTTTTTTGCGTTTTAAAATTCTTGAAACCACAATTAAAATTATAATAGCTGCAAGAGAGCCAAGTACAATATAAAGAATATAAATATTGCTTTTTACTTCAACGCTTACCTTTATATCATTTGAAACAAAATCTATTGATGAAGAATAAACAAAGTATTCAAACATATTTAAATCGTAATGTTCTTTTAATACTTCTGTATTAACTTCTTCGCCATATGTTACTGCAACTTGATAAGTTCTACCGTCAAACATTTCAAATGTTACAGTATACACGTTTGCTGTGTAAATTGCGTTGATTACGTGATCTTCTTTAATTTCTTCTATTTCTGAAGTTTCCCATTCAGGCTTTGTTTGATTATAGTTAGGTTTATTTGGAATATCTGGACATTCACTTTTTATCAAATCAGAACCATATTCTTTTTTAATAACGCCTACTTCATCTCCATCAGCTATAAAGTATATGTTATAAACATTTTTATTTATGCCTGTCAATTCAATTGTAAAGTTATCGTCAACTTCTTTAACTTCGTATCTGTTAGATTCGTTTAACAAAACTTCTTCTGTTTGTTGAGATTCTTGCCAAGTAACATAAGCCTTTATGGTTGAGATAGATTGATTATATGGTTGTTTTAAAGTAACAACAAACTCAAAACTTGAATTATATTTAATTGTTGTTAGATCATCTACATAGCTTAAAATATATGAATCTGTGTTTAACTCAGGCAAAGTTACAGAATATTCTTTAATTATCCATTTAGCATAAACAATAACATTTTTTGCTGTATATTGCTCAACCCTTTCTATTTTTGAATCTTCACTAAAATCTGCACTTTCATACCAACCAGCAAAGTTATAACCAGCTTTTACAGGATGTAAAAGTTCATAGGTTTCTTGTCCATAATAAAATTCAGTTAATGCTTCACCTTTAAACATACCATCATTAAGATTATAAATAATGTCATATGTTCTCACAGTCATATCTGCAGTAAAAATAGTTTCCCTTATAATTTTATAATTTGCAGGATTATAAGGCTGTGATTCTGAACCATTTTCATAAACAATTTTCCAATGATTAAAAATATAACCTTCTTCTTCAACAACTGGAACTTCTTCCGGCTTTACTTTTGAAAAGTGTTCTACTTGAGTTTCAAAAATAATTTCGTTTAAAACTTTAAAGTAAATTTTAAATGTTTGATATGTTACTGTATATGTTCCTTCAACAACTGTAATATTATAATTTAAATTTGTTGCTGTCGCTGTGATAGAATATTTGCCTTTTATGCTTTGCTTATCTACCTCACAACTATAAGCAATTTCAATTTCATCGCCGTCAACATAATTTTCAATTGTTTCTGGAGAAATATGATATGTAAATTCTGTAATAACATTTTCACCATTTTCAGTGTAGACAGAAGTTTTGTCATCAACAATAATTGTAATATCAGCTTTTAAAATAGCAAATTTAATTTCTCTTGAATTATCAAAAACTAAATTATGGTTTGAAGCTAAGAATGAACCATTATCTGTTAAAGATAGTGTGCCTTGCAAAATTAAATATTCGCCAACATTTTTATTTTCTTTATCTTCTCTTGATAACAAACCAGCAAATTTTGGAGACTCTCCCACTGCTTGACCAGAGAAAGTATAATTTATTTCAGGTTCAGATTTTCCATAAATTGAATTTTGATTTTCAACAGGAACGGCTGTAATTGTTCTTCTTTCAATACTAAATTTAATATTTGTTGGATTTTCAAAAACCAAATTATAGTTAGATGTTAAGAAAGAACCATTATCAACTAAACCAATGCTGCCTTGTGAAATTAAATATTCACCAACATTATTGCCTTCTTCTCTTGCTAGGCTTCCAGAAAAACTTGGATCTTCGCCTTCAATGTTTCCGGCATAACTTAATAATAATTGAACATCACTTTCACCATAAATTTTTGATTGACCAGTTTTTGGAGTAACCGTTAAATTTATTTTTGAAATTGTGATTTTAGCTTCCATATAACAAGCTGAATAATTTGGTTTTTTAGCTTTTACATAAACTGTATACTCACCAGCATTTTTGTAAGTTAAACTTTCAAGCCAAGTATTGTTATCCTCACTGAAGTGATATTCAACATCAGTAAAGTCTGTGCAATTTGGTGTTAGGCCATATTCTCTGCCTGTATAACTTACATTAACATCATTAACATAGCAACCAGTTAATGCCCCAAGCGTAATAGAAAATTTAACACCTGTTACAAAATTTATCTTGTAATTTGAAGTTTTAAAATCGCCATTGTCAACAAGTTTTAAACTGCCTTGTAAGATTTCATATTCGCCTGATTCTTCGCCTGTAACCCTTGTAAGAGCCCCAGAAAAGGCTGCTGTTTCACCACTTGCTTCTCCAGACCATGTATAAGTAAGTTCTGGATCAACTACATTAGGTGTGGCAAAAGGTTTTTGTTGATCATCATCAGGAGTAACTGTTATTGTTCTTTGATAGATAATAAACTTGTCTAAATTTGATACTATTTGCAAAGAATAGTTAGTTGCTTTAAAGTTTTCATTATCAACCAAAGTTAAGTTGTTTATTAAAACATTATAACTTGCAGAGTCATTACCTTCTTGTCTTGATAATGTTCCATCAGCTTTTGGTATTTCTCCATCAACCATGTTTGAAAAAACATAAGTAAGTTCTGGGTCAACTTCACCATAAGTTTTTGTTATTCTATCAGGTGTAACATACAAAACTCTTGGAAGAATTTCAAACTCAACAGCAGTTTGGCTAAACACAACTGTATAGTTTTCTATGTTAAATGATGCTGAAGAAGATATTATTAAATCTCCCATTGTAATAACATACTTACCAACATCTTCACCAGGTTGACGAGAAATTGGATTTGTTCTAGTTGGATTTTCTCTTTCAACAAGACCCTCAAGGTCATATGAAAGAAGTTCATCATCACCATAATATTTTGTTTGTCCACTTCTTGGAACAACAACCAATTCTTTTTTAGCAATATTTATTTCAACATAATCAATAACTGTTTCATAAAACTCTGCTTCAATTTTATAATAAATTCTGTAATTTCCAGCATCTTTAAATCTTGGTTTTGTATCCAACCAATTAGCATCACCTGTTAGGCTGTATTGAATTGTATAATCAATATCTGTTGTAACATCAAGTGTGATTGTTCTTGAATTTTTTGAATATTCTCCATCAAAACCACTTGCTGTATATTCTAACTGACCAAGGCTGTATTCAGTTTGAACAACCATAGGCAAAACAGAACGATGCTCTTTGCTTGAACCTTCAAAAATTTCACCGGTTGTTTGATTTTCAAGATAAACACAAGATGGTCTCCAAGCATCACCTTGAACAGTTCTAAAAGTTAAATAACTTGGAACTGAAAATGAACTTGCATTTGGAGCACAAAGAATTTCGCCATCAACAATTTCAAAAACAATTGCAAAATAATCGCCTACTAAATTTAATTGATCTTTTACTTCAATAGTAAAATAACCATATTGATTTGCTGTAAACAAATATTCATCAGCGCCTGTTGCTTTATAATTTTTAATTGGTGTTGCACTATCAATTTTTGAAGCCAATGTTGAAGTAATTGCATTTAAATCACCAACTTCATCTGATGTTAAATCGTTTAACAAATAAGCCTTAAACTTGGTTTCACCAAAATAATTTACTGTTCCAACTTTAATTTTTGTAATGTATTGATTTGGAATATCTTGGCAATCATAAATATTTACATATTTTGCATCAACAACTGGTTGAGAGTAAATAGTTAATCTGCCTTCACTTGTCATATCAATAATAGGTGTATTTGAAACATAGTTGTTATAAGTTAAGTCACCATCTTCAGTTTCAATACCCACTCTTGAAAAACCACAAACATCAGTTTCAACAAAAGCATCATTATACATTATGTAAAAATAACCGCCTCTGCCCCAATCATCTCCCCAAGAGTTTTGAGCGATGTAAGCACCGGTATAAGTTATTGTGCCTAAAGATGTATGTACATCAAGGGTAAAATTATCATCCCAACCAACCAAAGTGACCATATGGTTTACACTTAGTCCGCTTGGATTTGTAACAATATATTTGTAATTATCAACAAAATTACCACTACCATAAATACCAGCAGTAACACCACCATATGTCTTTATGTGATTTTTAATTGAATTTCTTAAAGCAGTTTTTTCTGCAGCAGTATCAAAATCATATACTGATGGGTATTGAACAGCTTCGTATGCTCTATATTGAGATTTTACTGCATTATTGTAGTAATTATTTGCATAAAAGTTTTTAATTACAGAAGAATCTGACCAATATATTGAAGAACTTTCACAGTAACCTTCTCCCTCACCTTCATAATAAGGGCCTTGTTCAGAACTTAAATATTCGTAAGCAATTTCAAAGTTGCCACCATCAATAGAAGAAAAACCTCTGTTAACAGCACGAGTAACATAAGCCATATTAAGTTCAGAAAAATTTAATGTTTCACTATTTGAAACAATACCTGATTTATACAAAGTGCTTTCAAGAGCTGTTAATGTTGCAAAAGACCAGCAAATACCAGAATTATCTTGGTCACCTACATTCTTTTGAAGATTTTCATAAGTATAGGTATTCGCAAAGTTTGTTATGTTTGAACTTAAATCATACAAACAATAATTTTCTGGCAAAGCAGATGAAGACAATAATTTGTAGGCTGAAGTAGAATACAATGATTGTGGGTTTACATCATATTTTCTTGGAATAATTAACCCGTCTTTTTCTTCATCACTTAAATTTAAATAATCTTGATATTCTTGAGAATATCCCTCATTTTCAGCTAAAATTGGTGAAGCTGAAACATCAATTTGCGAATTTGGATAAAATAAGTTTACACCAAAGCTTAGCAAAAAAAGAGCGACAAAAATAAAAGGCAAGAATTTGACTTTTGCTAATAAGGTTTTAAATTTTTTGCTAAAATTTGACATAATACTCCTTTATAATAATATTATAATAAAAGTATATATATAGTATAAATTTAAGTCAACTTTTTACGCATTTTTTAACAAATTTTTGCGTAGATTTTAGTAATTTTGAGGTATATTTTTTATAATTTTTTACAAACCTTTTTAACAAAAAAAAACTCTTAGTTTTTAATACTAAGAGTTTCTTTTTTCAATCATAGATTTAACTTTAATAAGTCGTATACGAGAAGATCTGTCATTTTCTTCAATTTTCATAGCAATATATTTAATTGTTTCATTTAGTTGAGGAATCATAACAAACTCAAGGGCATTAACACGCCTTTTTGTTCTTTCAATTTCACCAGCAAGCACTTGGCAAGTTTTTTCTAAACTAGCAAGGCGCATAATCTCTGGCATAATATCTTTAACTTTTTCAACTAAAATATCAAGTTCTAAACTTGAATTAACATATGAATAAGGAAGTTCAGTTGTTTCCTTTTCTTCAAGTTTTATTGCTGGAGTTGGAACATTCATAACAGATTGTGTTTCATAAATTGGTGTAAAAGAAGAAACAGGAAAAGCAAACAAAGACAAAATTTGTTGGCTAGACATATATGCTTTTGCTGTGCAAAATTGTTGAAGCAACAATCTTATTTGCTCTTCAATTGATTTTCTTAAAGAATAATTTTGTTTAATTAAGCTAGAAAATCTTCTTATCATCTCATCTGTTTTATCTTTTAACAGTTTGTGACCCCTAACTGCAATTTTTAACCTATTTTTTAAGGTTTTAAGTTGCATACGGGTAGGATTTACATTTAGTCTTGCCATTTGCTTAAATATTTCCTTTTATTCCGACTTTTTGTTTTTTTATTTAGACTAAAAAGTTTTTATTTTACTTTTCATCTTCTTTTGTAGGTTTAAGATATTTTTCAATATACTCAACCCTAATTCTTTTAAGTTCTTCTCTTGGAAGCATTGCTAAAAGTTCCCAACCAATATTTAAAGTTTCTTCAATACTTCTATTTGTTTCAAAACCTTGGTTGATATAAACTTGTTCAAATTTATCAGCAAACTTTGCAAAAATTTTATCGCTATCAGTTAAAGCACTTTCACCCAAAATTGTTGCAAGTTCTTTTGCCTCTTTACCTCTTGCATAAGCTGAGAATAATTGGTTCATAGTATCGCTATGGTCTTCTCTAGTCTTATTTTTGCCAATACCTTTGTCTTTCAATCTTGAAAGTGAAGGTAAAACATCAATAGGTGCATTTATACCTTTTTTGAATAATTCTCTTGATAACAAAATTTGACCTTCAGTAATATAACCTGTTAAGTCAGGAATTGGGTGTGTTTTGTCATCTTCTGGCATAGTAAGAATTGGAATTTGTGTTACTGAACCAGGTTTGCCTTTAATTCTTCCTGCCCTTTCATATAGTGAAGCCAAGTCAGTATACATATAACCTGGATAACCTCTTCTACCAGGAACTTCTTTTCTTGCAGCAGAAATTTCTCTTAAAGCTTCAGCATAGTTTGTAATATCGGTCATAATAACCAAAACGTGCATACCAAGGTCATAAGCCAAATATTCTGCACAAGTTAAAGCCATACGAGGGGTTGCAATTCTTTCAATTGCAGGGTCGTTTGCAAGGTTTACAAACATAACAGATCTTTCAATAGCACCTGTTTTTCTAAAATCTTCCATGAAGAATTCTGCTTCTTCAAAAGTAATACCAACAGCACAGAAAACAACAGCAAATTTATCATCTTTGCCCAAAACTTTTGCTTGGTGAGCAATTTGTGCTGCTAAGTTTGCGTGTGGCAAACCGCTCATAGAGAAAACTGGCAATTTTTGACCTCTAACCAAAGTGTTAAGGCCATCAATAGCTGAAATACCTGTTTGAATAAATTCGTCTGGATAGTCTCTTGCAGCTGGGTTGATTGGTTCACCATTAATATCCATTTTTTTCTTGGCTAAAATTGGTGCACCATCATCTCTTGGGTTGCCAAGACCATCAAAAACTCTGCCTAGCATATCTTCAGATACAGATAGTTGTAAACTTCTTCCTAAAAATCTTGCTTTTGCAGTTTTAAGTGCTAAACCGTGTGAACTTTCAAATAATTGAACAAGAGCTTTGTCGCCTTCAACTTCCAAAACTTTACCACGCCTAATTTCGCCATTGGCTTGAACAATTTCAACAAGTTCATCATATTTAACATTTTCAACATTTTCAACAAGCATCAAAGGTCCAACAACTTCTTTGATTGTTTTATATTCTTTTATCATTTAGTTTTTAGACCTCCTCTCCTTCAGCAACTAAAGCTTTAAACTCTTTTGCCATTTCTTTTGCAATATCATCAAATTGTGAAAGTTTATCTTCTTCAATCAATTTTGCTCTGCTTATTTTTTCTTTTGTCTTTAGTGACAAAATTTCTTTAATGCCAACACCTTGTTTTAAATAAGTGTTTGCCATTGTGTGATATTTGTTAATAACTTCTAACATCTTAAATTGTTTTTGAATTGATGTGTAAGTATCAACTTCATGGAAAGCGTTTTGGTGTAAGAAATCTTCTCTTACCATTTTTGCAGTTTCCATAGTAATTCTATCTTGGTATGAAAGTGAATCTGAACCTACCAAACGAACAATTTCTAACAATTCATTTTCTTCTTGCAAGATTGTTGAAACAAATTGTTTTAAGTCGTTAAATTTTGTAGAAACATTGTCGTTATACCAATCTTTTAATTTGTCAGCATACAATGAGTAACTTACAAGCCAGTCAATTGCTGGGAAGTGACGTTTGTATGCCAAACTGTAACTCAAGCCCCAGAAAACTTTAACAATTCTTAATGTTGCTTGGCTAACAGGTTCTGACATATCACCACCAGGAGGTGAAACAGCACCAATAGCAGTAACCGATCCAACCCTATCTTTCTTTGAACACAAAGTTTTTACAATACCAGCTCTTTCATAGAATTCAGCTAAACGGCTTGAAAGGTATGCAGGGTAACCTTCTTCACCAGGCATTTCTTCCAATCTACCACTCATTTCTCTTAAAGCTTCAGCCCATCTTGAAGTTGAGTCAGCCATAATAGCAACATTGTATCCCATATCTCTAAAGTATTCTGCAATTGTAATACCTGTATAAATTGATGCTTCTCTAGCAGCAACAGGCATATCAGAAGTGTTTGCAATCAACACTGTTCTTTTCATCAATGGTTGTTTTGTTTTTGGGTCTAAAAGATTTGGAAACTCATTTAAAACGTCTGTCATTTCGTTTCCTCTTTCGCCACAACCAACATAAACAATAATATCTGCATCAGCCCATTTTGCAAGTTGGTGTTGAACAACAGTTTTGCCACTTCCAAAAGGACCAGGAACAGCAGCAACACCACCACGTGCTATTGGGAACAATGCATCAATAACTCTTTGACCAGTAACCATTGGTTGATCTGGAGTTAATTTTTTGTAATAAGGTCTACCCTTTCTTACAGGCCATTTTTGAAGCATTTTAACTTCAACAATTTTGCCTTCATCTGTTTTAATTTTGCCAATAACTTCAGTAATATTGTAGTCACCCTCAACCATTTCTTCAACAACACCACTTACACCATATGGCACCAAAATCTTATGTTTTACGGCTAAAGTTTCTTCTACAAAACCAATTTCATCGCCAGCACTAACTTTGTCACCCACAGTTACAACTGGATTGAAATGCCAAACTTTTTCATGGTCTAGGTTATTTATAACAATACCTCTTGAAATTCTGTCGCCGTATTTATCACGCATTCTTGTTAAAGGCCTTTGAATACCATCAAAAATACCTTCAATCAATCCTGGAGCAAGTTCAACAGAAAGAGGTTCGTTTGTAGAAACAACTTTGTCGCCAGGTCCTAATCCACCTGTTTCTTCATAAACTTGAACAGAGGCTTTGTCGCCACGCATTTCAATTATTTCGCCAACAAGACCTTTTTCGCCAATACGCACAACGTCAAACATTTTTGCGTCTTGCATATTTTCAACAACTATAAGTGGTCCAGCTACTTTAACTACCTTTCCTTCCATTGTTTTTAATTCTCCTTATCGTTTAACAATATATTTACCCCAAGGGCTTTTTCAACATTTTCGTTTATTTTGTTTAATGCATAATTGCTTTTTGAGTTTCCACTTGGAATAACCAACACAACAGGATATGCAGTTGTTTGAGTGTCTAAAATAATATCTTCAACATACTTTGCATAATCATCTGTTATTAAAATTACTTTATAATTTGCTATTGCTTTGTTTAATGCCACCCTTGTTTTGTGCTCATCATCAACACCAAAAATATCACAACCAACGGCTTTAAAAACCAATATGCTATCTTTGCTGCCAATTACAGCTATTTTTTCATTATCCACCATAATACTCCAAAAATCTTTGTCTGATTTTATCTTTTAAATTATTATTTTGATAACTCATAATAAGTCTAACATTTTTAATCTCAGCTTCCTTTTGAAAGCAATATAAAGCAAAAGGTGCAAGACTATCAATGTTGTATTTATCTTTATTTAATTGTTCAAATACAAAACAATTTTTTAAAACTTCAAACTCAACAAAACTTGAAGATTTATCTTCTTTTAAAGATAATGTTGCAAACTTATTTAAAATTGGATTTTCAATTTGCATTAAAACAGAATTGTCTTTGTTAAAAAGTTTTGTTAACACTGCAAAAGATAAATTACCTTGCATAACTTGTTTTTCAAACATAGCTTGATTTGGGCTACGCATTGCAGTTGAAAAGTTTTCAATATCAATTTTAACTGAAACAAGGTCTTTTAAAACTTTATCTTTTTTGCAGACATCTAATAAATTTTTATATAAATAGTTTTTAAATAAAAAGTCTATTTCAAAACCCTTTAAATCATTTTTTGCTGATAATTCTTGAAACTCTTTAAGGGCTTGTTCAATATATTTGTTATTAAACCCTGAAAAGTTTTTTGAAGAAATTAAATCTTTGATTTTTAACCAATCATAATTACCCTCTGCTTCAACAAAATCAAAAGTATCTTGTTGCAAAATCAAACCTTTGCAAAAACTTGAAATATTTGCATAGTCAAAAGGCAACAAAAAGTATTGAGTTAAAGCTTCCATTGGGCTTTCTTCTTGAACAAACTTCAACAATTTTTTGGTTTCGTGCTTTAACAAAGTTTCTACTTCAAAAGGAGATTCAACAGTTAAACCAGCACCAAAGTTGGTTTCTTGCAAAATGTTTAAAGCTTCTTTAGAGTTAGATGCATCAATCATACGATTAAAGCAATCTTTAGTTATTAAATTTTTTGTTTTGCTAGATACAACGCCATTGGCATACAAAAAACTTTTGCTCATTTTGTGTTTACCACTCTCCTTTTAAAATTTTTAGTTAAATTAAATTAGTTTTGAAATAAAATGTTGTTAATTTCTGCTTGATTATTATCAAAAGCATAAAATACTAAATCTTTAAACAATAAGTTTTTATCACATTTATTGTTTGATAAAACAATGCCTTGATTTTCACTTTTGCTTTTTTCAACTTTAAGTTTTAAACTTTTTGTTATTTTAAGAGATTCAATATCATCTTTTGTTACATTTTTAATATTAAAAAGCAAGGTTTCGTTTTCTTCTGCATTTTCTTTAAGCAATTTTTCAACAAGAGCCAACATTTCTTTTTTATCAAAAGACAACAAAACATCAAGGGCCTTAATTTGTAGGTCCTTTAAAATTTGTTGTTTTTTCTTTAAAATAATTTTATTGCCTTCAATGCGTGATAATGTTTTAAATCTTTCAACAATTTGAGCATCTTTTTCTTGGCAAATAGCTTCTGTTTTTTCTTGTTTTAATCTTGCATCTTCTTCTGCTTTATCAATAATAGCATCAGCTTTAACATCTGCATCTGTAATAAAAGCAGTGGCTTTTTCATTTGCATCAGCCAAAATGCGATTTACAATTGCCTCGCCTTGCATAAATAATATTTCCTTTTTAGTTTTTTAAAATGAAGTTTAACTATAAAAATTAAACAATCAATAACAATGAAATAACAAGTGCTAAAATAGCATATGTTTCAACCATTGCTGGGAATAAAATAAGTTTACCTGACAAACTTTCTTTTTTAGCTACAGCATGAATACAACTTGCAGCAGTTGCACCTTGGAAAATAGCAGATGCAAGACCAACAATAGCAAGAGGAAGAGCTGCCATTAAAATATGCAAACCTTCAAAAGCTGTTGTTGCAGCAAGAGCACTTTCCATACCAATAATGCCAAAAACAAAACCATAAATACCTTGTGTTGCAGGTAAAACAACCAATACTAAAGCTTTGCTAAACTTTTTTGGGTCTTCTGACAAAATACCAGCAGCAGCTTGACCTGTTTTTTTAAGGCCGATTGCTGAGCCAATACCGCATAGCAACACACACAAACTAACACCAAATAAACCAATAACATTTCCTAAATTCATAATAATTTTTTTATCCTCCTTAAAAATTTTATTTAAAAACTATATGAGATTTATATACGAAAAGTTTGAACCAAACGGAACAAAAACTTCACCCTCCCCTTCATAGAATCTTGAGAAGAACTCAATATATTGAAGTCTTGCAACGTGAATATAACCACCAAGGGCACCCATTGCAAGGTTGAAGGAATGACCAATAGCAAGAATAATAACACCGGCTATAAATGTAACAGGGTTTGTTAAGAAACCAGCAGCCAAGTCGTTAACAATACTGCCGATAATAGCACCACTAAGCATCAAGCCGAAAAGTCTTGCATAACTTAAGATATCTGAAAGCAAGTTGATAATGCCATAAAGTGAACCAAAAGCTTTTGTAAATCTTTCAATACCTTTATTAACACAGGCTGTTCCAATAACACTTGTTAAAAGTGAAACAACAGCAACAATAATACCAACTGTTCCAAGCCCTTTATAAACACCAGCAAATTCTAAAATGAATAATGCTAATCCTACAAAGAAGAAATCCCAGGCAAACGCTGTAAATATTGCGCTTGCAACTTGTTTGCGTTTAATAAGTAAAATACCTTTTAAAACAAAAGATACCATAATTTGAACAACACCTGCAGCCAAGCAAACAACCAGCAACATAATTGCATCATTAACAGGGTCTGGCATAACTGGAAGAGGTATTAAACTTAAAGCATCGTGACCTAAGCCAAAGAATGAGCCAAACATAATACCAAATATTATGGTAAATACCCCGCCTACGGCAACAACGTTCATAAGTTTTTTAAAGCCTGTTTGTCTTTTTTGTTTTAAAGCCATATACAAGCCAAAAACAAGCAAGCACAAACCATAACCAATATCAGCCATAACAAAACCAAAGAATATTGAAAAGAATATTGCAATAAGTCCGTTAGGGTCAAGTTCTCTATAATGAGGGGCTGAATACATATTTGTAACAAACTCAAATTGACTAACAACTTTGTTATTATTTGTTATTGTTGGTGGAATTTCATTTTTTTCAATTTCCAAAAACTCAAACTCAATACTATCTGAAGTATTATTTAATTGTTTTGCCAATCTATCTTTGTTATTTTTTGCAAGGTATGCTTCCAAAACAAATGCTTGAGAAGTGCATCTAAACTTATTTTCAGCACTTTCCTTTTCCATGCAAAACTTAATATAGTCGTGCATAACTTTTAAATCATTTAAATATTCTTTATAATTTAAAAATTTATTTGAAAGTTCATTTTCTTTTTTATCAATATCTTTTAAAAGTTTTTTGTTTTTATTTATTTCATCTTCAGCGTTTGTTTGCAAATCAAAACTTGCTTTTACAAAACCGAGTTCGTTAAGTTTTTTAACAACTGCTTCACTTTCGCTTTTATGACTAAATACTTTTAAAATACTTCCGTCACTGCCTGCAGTTTGATAAACAGTAAGCGGATAATCTTTTATAAAAGTTTCAAAACTCTTAACTGCATTTGCTGACAATGTTCCTAAAATAATTGTTGTGTTTTTAGTTGATTTAAAATCACTAAAACTTTCTTTAACATCAACAAAAGGCATAAGTTGTGAAATTTTGTTTTCAATATTTGTTCTTTCTTTTTTCAAATCGCTTTGAAGATTTAATAGTTCGTCAAGTTCTTCCAAAACAACATCAAGTTTTGATTTTTCGTTAACAATGTTTTCAAACTCTTTTGTTGTAACATCAACTACTGGATCACGCTTTTCTTTTTGCTTTTTTGGTTGAGCATCAAGTCTTTCTTCAATAATTGTAATTGCTTTTTCAAGTTTTGACCTTTGAAGATCAAGCGAAGAATAATTTTGGTCGTTAAACAAAATTGAGGTATTGTCTATATCTTCAACATCTTTAAGTTGAACTAACCTGCTTTCAAACAAACTATCTAAAATCATTTGTTTGTCAGCACTGGCACCATATAGTTTTAACTTTAACATTTCTACTATTGCCATATGTTTTACACTATCCCCCTTTCTTGTTTATTTTTGATTTTGTAAACTAAATATTTTTGATAATAAGTTTTACTGCTTCTTCAAAATTGTTTTTTGCTCTAACTTCAATTCTTTCAGCTTCTTCTTCATAACCAGCCAAATCTTTTTGATGATTTTGGTAAGCTTTCTTCTCACTTTCCTCAGTTTTTAACTTGATTAAAGTTTTTGCATCTTCTTGGGATTGGGCTTTAATTTTTTGAGCTTTTTCTTCAGCATCAGCAACAGTTTTTAAAGATTGTTCTTTTGCTTTTGAAATAATATTTTCAGCTTCTTGTTCAGCTTTTAATATAGTTTCTATAACTTTATTTTTCATATCCCTCACCCTTAATATTTTTTTTGTTTTTTTAGTTAGTTTTAAAAGGCTATTACCTAAAAAATAAAAGGTTTTAAACCTTTAAAACATAAAAAATGGGCAATTTTCACCCGTTAATATATTTATATATTTATAATATATATAAAAAACAAAAATA
>JAZUAI010000044.1:0-39686 GCA_045637945.1 Clostridia bacterium | reverse complement strand
TGTATATTAAATGATTTACAAAAAGATTTTTTTAATAACAAAAATGAAGAAAACTTTATTTGTAAAGATAATTTGCAAAAGGAAAATATGGCGATTTTTAACTATTTTTTAACCTTTTTTGATAAATTTAATAAACTTTTAAAAAATTTTTATTTAGAAATTTAAAAAGTTTTAAACATATAGCTTTTGGATGTAAAGGCTCTATATGTCGCTAAAACAGCGGTATGTAGCGTTTTGATATTATTTTAAAAGAAAAGGTTTAAAACAGACACGCCGGGTGCCGTGTTCGGTTTTTTTTGAAAAAAGCAAAAAAAAACGCAAATTTTTAAAAAAAAGTTGTTGACAGCGCAATTACCTTGTGATATTCTAACACCGTCACTGTGAGAAACGGTGGCTGTTCCATTAAAATTTAATAGTTAAGGTTTATACAAAGTTCTTGGAAATTTCAAGGATTTTAATCAAGCAAAACTTTAAACAGTCAGTAATGAATTGTTTTGAGCAATCGCTTTAAGTAAGATAATTCAAGTTGTAAAACTTTTATTATACCATTTTATTTAGAGTTTGATTCTGGCTCAGGACGAACGCTGGCGGCGTGCTTAATACATGCAAGTCGAACGGGATTTGTTTGTAGCACAAAGCATTTTAAGTTTTTAAGATGTTTTGTGCTACAATCACATCTAGTGGCGGACGGGTGAGTAACGCGTGAATAATCTACCTTTTACAGGGGGACAACAAGTAGAAATACTTGCTAATACCGCATAAGACCACAGTTTGGCATCAAACAGGGGTAAAAGATTTATTTCGGTAAAAGATGAGTTCGCGTATCATTAGTTAGTTGGTGGGGTAATGCCCTACCAAGACTACGATGGTTAGCCGACCTGAGAGGGTGATCGGCCACATTGGAACTGAGAAACGGTCCAGACTCCTACGGGAGGCAGCAGTAAGGAATATTGGGCAATGGAGGCAACTCTGACCCAGCAACGCCGCGTGAAGGAAGAAGGTCTTCGGATTGTAAACTTCTGTTATTAGGGAAGAAGATAGTGACGGTACCTAATGAGTAAGCCCCGGCTAACTACGTGCCAGCAGCCGCGGTAATACGTAGGGGGCAAGCGTTGTCCGGATTGACTGGGCGTAAAGGGAGCGTAGGCGGTTTGGTAAGTCAAATGTGAAAGCCCGCAGCTTAACTGCGGAATTGCATTTGATACTGCTAGACTTGAGTTCAGGAGAGGTAAGTAGAATTCCTAGTGTAGCGGTGGAATGCGTAGATATTAGGAGGAATACCAGTGGCGAAGGCGGCTTGCTGGAATGACACTGACGCTGAGGCTCGAAAGCGTGGGGAGCAAACAGGATTAGATACCCTGGTAGTCCACGCCGTAAACGATGGATACTAAATGTGGGAGGTATCGACTCCTTCCGTATTGTAGTTAACACGATAAGTATCCCGCCTGGGGAGTACGGTCGCAAGATTAAAACTCAAAGAAATTGACGGGGACCCGCACAAGCAGCGGAGCATGTGGTTTAATTCGAAGCAACGCGAAAAACCTTACCAAGACTTGACATTTTGTGCATATCTATGAAAGTAGAGAATTTGAAGCAATTCAACACATAAACAGATGGTGCATGGTTGTCGTCAGCTCGTGTCGTGAGATGTTGGGTTAAGTCCCGCAACGAGCGCAACCCCTACTGTTAGTTGCCATCATTTAGTTGGGCACTCTAGCAGAACTGCCGTAGATAATACGGAGGAAGGTGGGGATGACGTCAAATCATCATGCCTCTTACGTCTTGGGCTACACACGTGCTACAATGGCCATTACAAAGAGTTGCAATACAGCAATGTGGAGCTAATCTCAAAAAAATGGTCTCAGTTCGGACTGTGGGCTGCAACCCGCCCACACGAAGTCGGAGTTGCTAGTAATCCCGAATCAGCATGTCGGGGTGAATGCGTTCCCGGGTCTTGTACACACCGCCCGTCACGCCATGGGAGTCGAGGGGACCCAAAGTCGGTGAGCTAACCCGCAAGGGAGGCAACTGCCTAAGGTAAAATCGATGACTGGGGTGAAGTCGTAACAAGGTAGCTATACGAGAACGTGTGGCTGGATCACCTCCTTTTAAAGAGAAGTGAAGTCGACGAAACCAATTAGAAATAATTGGCAGGTACACAAGTTAGAAAGAAAACTAAATTAAAAAACGCTTGAACAAAACAAGTAAAAATAAAACCCAAAAAGCTTTAACTATTAAATGGAACTTCAAAAAGACTAACGAGAAATCGTTAGTCTTTTTTTTGTCGTTTTATAAGAACTTTTTGTTATATAGTAACCAGTAAAATTGCATTTATTGACTTTACACTAAAGATATAATAAAATAAAAATAGATAAGGGGTGATAAACAAAAATGAAATCTAAACTTGCTCTTAAAGGCATACACCT
Organism: Clostridia bacterium; assembly: GCA_045637945.1. Taxonomy (GTDB): domain Bacteria; phylum Bacillota; class Clostridia; order Christensenellales; family UBA1242; genus UBA7862. Next base: position 37,260 of record JAZUAI010000044.1, on the reverse strand, counting down.
TAAGAAAACAAACGAATATTTAAATGCATTGCAACAAAATTTGGAACAGGCTGGTGGTTTGTCAACTTTATGGAGTGAAAGAACTGCTCGTATGACGACAAATGAAATTCTTGCTTTAGGTGAAAAGTTGGGGATTAGTGAAACAGGAGAATATACTCCACTATCTTCTATGGCTCGTGCAGCAAATTTAATACAAGAAGTTTCTACTAAGGATCAACCTAAATCTATAAAAGATCTTTCTTATAAACTTACAGCTGAAGTGTTGGATTTTGATCAACAACTTAATGGTGTTTGGTTTGACCATTGTTATAAAGTTATTGAAGAACAAGGTTTTGATACTGTTGCTCCAACTGCTGAAGAATTAAAAACTGGCTTTGTAAACGGTGATTATGATGCTGTGCTAACAGAAAGATATTCTCAATTAAGAAATCCAGAGACAAACTTATTGTTATCTTGCCATGATTTAGAATGCCACTTAGAATCTCCGTTTGTTGATTTAGGCCCAATGAGATAAAACTTAAAAAAGCTTAAAGTATATTTATAAAAAATAGAAGAATTGTAAAAAGAAATAAAAAAAATTGGGATGATATAATCCCAATTTTTTTGTTATAAATTTAGTGTTGTTTTATTGTCCAAGTTCAATTATTGGTTGAGCAACTTTTAAATTGTTAAAGTAGTTAATAATAGCAGAATTATCAATATTTGAATTTGCTTGTTCTGTTAAGGTAATACAGGTTTCGGTTTGTGTTGAGTTACTTTCTTGAACTGATTGGGTAGATACACTTTCTTGTGTATATTGGGTTTCTTCTTGATAATTTGCTAAACTTATACAAGCATCTTCTTGTTGTGAAGAAATACTTTCGGCAATGCTTTTTTGAAGCTCAAATTGGCTTTCTGAGAGGAATTCATCAAGATTTCCGGCAACTCTTAATAAACATTTGCCAATGCCTTCAGAAGCCTTATTTTTAGGGTCTCTTAAAGCAATTGTGTCAGGAAATTCTTCAATACCTCTATTTGCTTTTGGCGCAACAAATATGTTGCGTATTCCTTGTGTGTTTGCTCCTAACATTGCGATATCTTCTTGAGAATCACCGCCTGTAATTATAAGGCCAATATCTTCATTTCCAATATGGGCAAGCAAATTTTCTACCCCCTCTTTTTTAGTTAAAGGTTGTGTGTCTAATTGTATTTTTTCTAGTGTTAAACAATCAAATAATTCTTGATTGCGGCCACCTATTATGTATCTTACAAAATTGTCTTTATCAACAGCGACGGTGCCAGTATATTTTTGTGCAATATAATTAAAAAGCATTACTTCATCTTTTATTTGATCAACACTTGCTGTTGAAACAACAGCTGCTTGAACGGGCATACGTGTTTTTATGCCCAATGAAACTATGCCTTTAAATAAATAAGGCATTCTGTATCCACCATGTGCTTCTGATAAATGGTATTTTGGTATAATATCATCAATTGTGTCATTAAAATCTAAACACATTAAAATCTTATCGCTCATGTTTTAATTTTAAAGTTAGGGTAGTTTATTGTCAATGTGCAAAAAGTATAAGTTTATTATCAAATGTTATAATAAATATAAAAATAGTATTAAAAGACAAAAAAAATAAAGAAATAACTATTGACTTTGGTTATTTGTTAGTGTATAATTCGTATGTTTTAAATAAAAACCTTTTTTACTTAAGACAGCAAGTGAAGATTAAATTCGTAAAATTCAATATGAATTGCTTGCCGAGGTAAGTTGTGGTTATTAAATATTTTTCTTTTTAATTGAAATGTTTAAACCTTATACTTACTTGAGTATAAGGTTTTTTGTTTTAGTTAAAAGGAGGAGTTATGTCAAAAGAAGTTTTAGAAGCAAAAAAGCAAATTGTTGAGGAAATTAAAGAAAAATACAGCAAAAGCAAAAGCGTTGTATTTATTAACTACAAAGGTATCAATGTAGAACAAGATACAAAATTAAGAAAAAGTTTTAGAGAAAACAATGTAGAATACAAAATCTACAAAAACCGTTTAATCAAAATTGCTCTTGATGAACTTGGTGTTACAGGTTATGATGCAAAATACTTAGATGGAACAACTTCTGTTGCTTTTGGTGCTGATGAAGTTGGTGCAGCAACAGTTTTATTCAAAGCTATTAAAGATTTCAAAATTCTTGAAGCAAAATTTGGTATTGTTAATGGCGAAATTGTTGACGCAGCTCAAATTGAAGCATTATCAAAAATCCCATCAAAAGAAGTACTTATTGCACAATTGCTTGGTATGCTCAATGCACCTATTGCAGCTCTTGCTCGTGCACTTGATGCTATTGCAAAAAAAGAAGCTTAATAATTAATAAATAAGCAAAATTAAAATTATAAACAATTTCCATAAAAAATGTGGAAAACTTAAAAATTAAAATAAATTAAATTTAAAATAAATAAAAATATTAAAGGAGAATAATTAAAATGGCAGATTTAAATAATCTTGTTGAAGAAATTAAAAAATTGTCACTTGTTGAAGTAAGTGAACTTGTTAAAAAATTAGAAGAAGAATTTGGTGTTAGCGCAGCTGCTGCTGTTGCTGCTCCTGTAGCTGGTGCTGCTGCTCCTGCTGCTGCAGAAGAAAAAACAGAATTTACTGTAGTTCTTAAAGAAGTTGGCCCTAACAAAATCCCAGTTATCAAAGTAGTAAGAGAAGCAACTGGTTTAGGCCTTTCAGAAGCAAAAGCATTGGTTGACGGTGCTCCTTCAACAATTAAAGAAAACGTTCCAACAGAAGCTGCTAAAGAACTTGAAGCAAAATTCAAAGAAGTTGGCGCAACAATCGAACTTAAATAATTCTTGTTTGATTAAAACTAAAACAAATATTAAAACAAAAAACTCTATGAAAATTCATAGAGTTTTTTTTATTTTTTTTATTTAAAATTATCTTTCAGAAACATATGTTGGCGTGAAAGCTAAAACAGTTGTATCAGTTTGTGCTGGTTGATTAATAATTTTGCAACAATCTTCATATAAAGAGTTGATATCTGGTTTTGGTGCGAAGTTGTTGTTTATTTGATTTTGAAGCCCAGCAGCAACAGAACTTGCCAAAACATATCCTGCACATTGTGAAGCTTCATCTGCGTTTTGACCTAAGTAAACTGTGCCATCTCTTGTTTGTGTTTTCAAAGTCCAATTTTCTTCGCTTCGTTCAATCATTGACAGGCGATGTTCGTTAAGGTAAGGGTAGTTGTTTGCAAGGGTATCGCTGTATAAAGTCATTCCATTAGAATAATTAAAACATTGGTCTGATGAATTGTTTTTTATAAGTTCGTTGCCATTTAAACTTAAATAACTTCTGCCACAATCAAGTTCGTAATCGTAAGAGTAAGCAAACATAAAGTCTCTTAGAGATTTAATATCAAATCTTGTAACATTTTCAACAGGTGTGCTTGGTGCGTATGAAACGCTAACTACTTGACCTAGTATTTGTTCGCATTCTTGTAATTTGTAACCAAAATAAAGCATTTGATGTTCAAGTTTGTTAAGTAAGAATTTTGTTTCAGATGCGCCTTGACAAAAAGAAAAGAAAGTAAGCATTGAAACATTTTTTAAAGCTTCTTCAGTAGAAAGTCTTAGACCTTTTTTTGCAATTAGTGGTGTAAATAACTGAGAAACAATTGCCTCTCTATCATCTTTTGTTAGTGAAGCGTTGCGCCCAGAAGGGTTAACTTCACCAGAATGAGAAATTGAATATTCTTCACCATAAGAAATTCCAATAACATCAACATCTTCTGATGTTGGCCATTCATTTTCAATTGTTTTATCTTTTAACCCCATTAAGTTTTGAGCAATTTTGCAAACATAGTTTGCGTGTTCTGGGGTTTTTGTTCCGTTGCCACCTAGGCATATAACTGTGGGTTTTGTTATTGTGAAGTTTGCATCCAATTCTTCCCAATGTGGTGAAGGAATTGTTGTGTTTCGTCTACCTATTTTATAAGGTGTTTTATACATATATTTATCCTCTAAATAATAGTATAACACCGTTTTGTGTTTTGGTCAATTTTCGCCTTTTTTAAGAGGTCTATTTGCTTTTATTTAACAAGATATAACAAAATTTTATGGTTTCATAAAAGTCATACATTTTGGTTCATTTGACAAGGCTGCATTTATTGTTATTCCGTTTGATAAGCACCTATTATTTTTGTTAAATAAACATTTTGCTTCACACCTTAAGCACATATCTTTTATATGTTTATAATCAGCTACTTTTGGTGGTTTTTCACTAAAAATAAGTTTACTAAAATCTTTTATTCCTTTGCCTTTTTCATTTTGATATTCAAGGCAAACAAGCTTTTGACTAATGTTTATTTTGTTTGCACAACAAGTTAAATCTTTGTTGTATTTACAATTGGTTTTTCTGCATCTTAAATCCATATAAAATAAAACTCCTTTTTTTTGTAATTATTTCTTCAAAAAAATGTTTTAATCACTTTTTTAATGGTTTTAAAATATAAATGTTATTTGCCTAACTAAAAAAAGTGTGATAATATAATTTTTGTAAGGGAGATAAACAAATGAAAGTTTTATTATTACAAGATATAAAAGGCACAGGAAAAAAAGGTGACATTGTTGAAGTTAACGATGGTTACGCAAAAAACTTTTTAATTAAAAAAAATATGGCAAAACAAGCAGATAGCGTTGTTTTAAGAGAAAAAGCAAGTCAAGTTGCTAGCCAAGAAAGAACAAAACAACTTGAAAAAGAAGCAGCAATTAAAAAAGCTGAAACATTGAAAGACAAAACTTTTGTATTAAATGCAAAAGTGGGAGATAACGGTAAAATGTTTGGTGCTATTACTGCAAAAGAAATTGCAGAAGCTGTTGTAAATGCTGGAATTGAAATTGACAAAAAACAAATTATTTTGGAAAGCAATATTAAAACACTTGGCAAATATATAATTGAAGCAAAATTGTATACTGGTGTAATGGCAAAATTTAATATTGTTGTAGAATAATAAAAAAATAAAACCTACTAAGATTTAATCTTGGTAGGTTTTTTATTTTATAAACATTTATTTAGTCGCGTCTTCTGCTTAATAAAACAGAAAGTAAAAATCTTAAAAAGTTTAAAATTGATACAAGCAAAGCAGCAACATATGTTAAGGCTGCAGCGTTTAAAACTTGTTTTGTTCCGTCAAGTTCTTCTTCAGTCATAGTTCCAGTTGTTTTTAAAATCTTTACAGCTCTTCTTGAAGCATTGTATTCAACAGGTAAGGTTGATAGGTTAACTAAAACGGAAAGGCCAAAGAAACCAATGCCGCTCCACATAAAAATATCACCAGCAATTGAACCTTGCATTGCACCAAAGTTTAAAATTAAACCAATAATAACTAATGGCCAAAGTAATTTTGAAGCGATGTTTGTTACAGGAATAATAATCTTTCTAAATTGATAAGGAGCATAGCGTTCCTTTTTTTGTAAGGCATGTCCAACTTCGTGGCAAGCAACTCCAAGAGCTGAAACTGATGATGAGTGGTAAACTTCACTTGATAAGCAAATTTCTTCTGTTTTTGGATTGTAGTGGTCGCTTAAATGACCGTTAACGCAAGTAACTCTTATGTGAGATAAATCTGCTGCATCAAGTAGCCTTCTTATAAACTCAGCAGCTGTGATGCCTGAAGCAATGAAACTTTGATTAAATTTATTGTAGGTGCTTGTTACTTTTATTTGTGCGTAACTTGCAAACAAAATACCAGGCAACAATATTATGCCCATAAGATAATATTGAAAATACATCTTTTAATCTCCTAAGTATTAATGATTAAATTATATATTATATTTTTTATTTTATCAAATTAAATTATACTTAATAAAAGAGATTATTGCTCTGATATGTTTTCTATTTTATTAAAGTTATCAAATTTTAAATAAAATATTTTTGCAAATTTAAAGTTGTTTGTTTCATAAATTAAAGATATTTCTTCAGGCGAATAATTTTTGTTTAGCGTTTGGTGAATTTCTAAAAAATCGCCAAAAAATTTTTGAAAGTGGGTATCTGTTAATTTGTTTGAAAGGTCTTTTGTTAAATAAGTTCTTGCTAGTTTATAGTTTTTTACTTTTAATGCTTCAAAAAAAGCATATGGGATAATTTCTTTGTGCTTTGCTATAAAAGGGTGGTCATAGTTATAAACAAGAGTTATGTTTTCTTTAAAATTTTCTTCAAAGTTATATTCAACAATTTTGCCGTGACCAGCAAAATCTTTTAAGTTTGTGTAGGTTGTTATTTTGTTGCTTTCTTCTTCTAAAATATCAACATTTTGCAAACAAAAGACTTCGTAATTTTTATTTGAATAGTTTAATCCTATAATAAAGTTTTTATCTTCTTTAGTTTTGCAGATACACATTAATGTATTATCTTTTGTTTTGGTTTTTATTTCTTTTATTGTTTCTTGAGTAGTAAGGTTTAAAGAGTTAAAACTATTTTGAATATTAAACAAATTTTCGTTTCTTAAATAGGTTATTGTGTGTTTGTCTCCAGCAAAAGATACTTGTTGGGTTTTACTGTCAAAACTATTAGGGTAATAAAATAAAAAAGGGTTTACAATCATTAAAAAATTATTGTCAGGAAAAGATATTATTTCAACTTCTTTTTTATGACAAAATAGTTTGTTTTCATGTTTAGTTATTTGGCAAGCAAAAGGCAAAGAATTTTTGTTTTCTTCATCAATTGGATAAAATGATAAAGATAGGTTTTCGCCCTTGTTTATTAAAAAGGTGTGAAGCCTATTTTTTTGTAGTTCTGTTGATAATGTAGGAGTTTTTATTAAACAATTAAAAGTTGGTTTTATGTGCAAAAAATATTCCATTTAACTTTTCCCTTTTTAACTTTTATATTTTTATGCTTGTAGTAAATGTTTTTATGTATAGATTAAAAAAGGTTGGGTAATAATTGGAATATAAAACTAAAAATTTATGGGGAAAAATAAATGAAAAACCTAAAAAAGAAAGAAAGAATAAAAAGGTTGTTTTTGGCTATTCAAAAAGAAAAGAAAAAAGGAAAAATTAGTTTAAATAAAACAATTGAAAGAGTATCAAAAGTTTTAAATTTAAAAACCGAAAGTGCAAGAAATTATTATTATAAAAATTTAAAGTTTTTAAGAGAAAACACTTTCTATGCAAGTGAACTTGGAATTGACTTAAATGCTTTTGAAAAAAAGAGTTTTGAAAAGTTTGATGAAAAAAACAAAAATCATTTATTTGAATTTGTAACTCAAAACTTAAAAAAAGGAATTAGTGTTAGGCAAAGTTGTATGAAACTCGCTAACAATGATGCAAGGTTAATGCTTAGATATCAAAACAAGTTTAGAAATATGCTAAAGCAAAAAAATAAAGAGGTTGAAAAAGGGGGAGAAGAGTTGGTGGAAGAAAAAGTTATTAATATAAACAAGGCAAAATTAGAGTTAAGCAAAAAAATATCAGATAATGAAATAAATGCATTATTTATGGGCCTTATAAAAATTGTAAAAAAAGCTGCAAAAGAAAGTGCTGACGAAGAACTTAAAAAAGAGTGTTTTGAGGCAAACCAAAATTTTAGGCAAACGATAATTGACTTAAACAAAACAGAAAGTGAACTTAAAAAGGTGTGTGAAGTTAATAAGCAATTAAATTTAAAAATTGAAAGTCAGCAACAACAGATTTGTTTGTTACTTGATAAACTTTCAAAGCGAAAGATGTCTGGGCTTGAAAAGAAAAGTAATGAAAGATTTTTAAGGCTTAAAACCTTTAGCAAAAACGCTAAAAATGATAATATTCTTTGAAAAAAATAAAATTGTTTGATATGATATACTTGTATTATGTCAAACATTTTTTTTGGAAAGACCAATCTTGATTGTCAAGAAGGTATAATTGAAAAGTTAAAACAAAATTATTTTGCAGACCCAAATTCAAATCATTTGGTTATTGTGCCAGATAGAATTTCTGTTTTAACTGAGGTTAAAATTTTTGATAGGCTAAATATACAAAGCACTTGTAATATAAGGGTGCTTACTTTATCACGCCTTGCTTCAATTGTTATGGAAGGTGGCAGTGTTATACCTAAAACAACAAGTTGTATGATTTTTCAAAAATTGTTAAAAGACAACAAAAAAGATTTAAAGTGTTTTAACAAAAAAATTGATATAGATTTAGCCCAAACTTTGTTTGAAACTGTAAGTCAATTTAAAAGTTGCAGAATACCAGTTGATCAGATTTGTGTATCTACAAAGAATAAAATATTAGAAGACAAATTAAGTGATATTGCTTTGCTTTATGATAAATACCAAAAACATTTGTCTGCTAACGGGCTTATTGATAGTTTGGATAGATTAGATTTTGTTAAAGACAAAATAAAAGACAATGATTTTATAAAATCAAGTTATATATACATTAGCAACTTTGATAGTTTTACTTTTCAAGGTTTTCAAATTATTAGTGCTATTATGAAACACTGCAAGCAATTTAATATTGGTCTTGTAAAAACTGATAGCGCAGTTAACTCACACATTTATGATGATGAGTTTTGTGATAATGTTTTAAAACTTTTTCAAATAAACAATATTGAACCTCAAGTTGTTTTTTGCAAAGAAAACACCTTTGGTCAATTTAAATATATGCAAGACTTTTTGTTTGGTTTTAATAATTATCCACTTAAAGTTAAAAAAAGTGATATTGAACTTTTTGAAGGTGCAAATTTTGAAGAAGAAGTTTTGTTTTGTGCAAGCAAAATTAAACAGCTTATTGTAGAAAATAATTATAAGTTTGGTGATTTTGTTATTGCTGTTGCTGGGCTTCAAAAAAAATCATCAGTTATTGAAAGAATTTTTAAAGATTATAACTTTAATTATTTTATTGATTGTGCAGCTAATTTTAAAGATAGTTGCTTAGTTAGGTTAGTAGGTCAACTTGTTGATGTTTTTATTGAAAACTTTTCAAGGGTAAGTGTAATATCTTTTTTAAAAAATCAATTGCTTGGTTTGCAAAAAGATTTAATTGAAGATTTTGAAGATTATTTAATTAAATACAACATAAATGATGTTTATTTATTAAAAGCATCAAACATTTCAAGTTGCAAATTCTACGAAAATTTTAATACAGTAAGGCAAGCTTTATTTAATATTGTAGAGCCTATTTTTGCTGGCCTTGAAAAAGCAAAAAATTATAATGACTTTTTAACTATTTTTGAAAACTTTTTACTAAGTATAAATGCTCAAGAAAAACTTATGGATTTTGCAAACAAATACACTTTGCAAGGCAACATAAAACAAGCAAAATTGTTTGAACAATATTATTCAAATTTAGTTAAGATTTTTGACGACTTAAAACAAGTTTTAGGGGAAGAAGAGTGTGATTTAAAATTGTTTTATTCAACATTACTTAGTGGTGTTAATGCAACAAAAATTTCAACAACTCCTATATCAACAAATTCTATGTTTATAGGCGATTGCAGTTTAAGTTTTTTTGACAAAACAAAAGTCTATTTTGTTTTGGGTGCTGATGAAAAGAATTTTCCTTTCACACTTAACGATTGTGGTTTAATTTCTGACAAAGAAATAAATGCGCTAAGCGATAACTACAAACTTGAGCCAAGCATTGCTCAAATAAATTTAAAAGAACGATTTAAAGTTTATGAACTTTTGTTAAAACCAACAGACAAATTATTTTTAAGTTATAATTATGGTTCTGCTGCTTTAGCAAAAAGCAAAATTTTAAGTGATATTTCACAAATGTTTATTGAAGAAAACTCTAAGGGTGGGTTTAATATTTTGCCGTTTAAAAATTATAACGACTTAGATTTTTTAACAATAAACAATAACTATAAAACAGCAAGAAACAACTTAATAAATGGTTTGCGCAATTACTATGATGGTCAAGAAGTTAATGCTAAAAAACTTAATAGTTTGCTAGGTGCTGTTGAGAAGAAAGATGAAGTAAATTTATCATTATTTGATTTTAAAAATAATGTTAGTTTGAAGCAAAATTATTTCTTTTTGAAAAACACAGTTAGTGTTTCTCAGATAGAAAGTTTTATGACTTGTCCATTTTTACATTTTGTAAGATATGGCTTGAAGTTAAAAGAAAAAGATGAAGGCGAATTAAGTAGTTTAAACATAGGAACTATTTTGCACGATGTTGCAAAGATTTTTGTGGATAATAATAAACTACCTATTTTAGATAGTGAAGTTAAACAAAAAGCAAAACTAGCTTTTGAAACTGTTTTAGAAAAAGAAGTTTTTGAAAGTGTTAAAAATAATAATTTTAACAAGGTTTTAATTAAAAACCTTTTAAATGAAGCAATAAGATTTTGTGGGGTTTTAAACTATCAAGCAAAATACTCAAGCTTTAAAACTTTGGCAACTGAAATTAGGTTTGATGATAAAAACTTAATTAAGAGTTTTAAAATAAGAATAAACAATCATCTTTTAAAACTTGTTGGCCAAGTTGACAGAATAGATAAATTTGAAGATTATTTTAGAATTATTGACTATAAAACAGGTAAGTGTGATACTTCGTTAAAAGAATTATTCTTTGGCAAAAAAGTTCAGTTGGAAGCATATTTAAAAGTTGTTGAAAATAGCTTAAAGTTAAAGCCAGCAGGTTGTTATTATTTGCCAGTTAAAAGTGGTTTTGCAGATGAAAAAACTACTCTTACAGCAAAGTATCAATTAAAAGGTAAAACATTAAAAGAAGATGGCATTATAAATGCAAGTGATAATAGGCTTGAGATAGATGAATTAAAAAGTGATATTGTTGAAGTTAAGTTTAATAAAAATGATGCCGAAAAGCGCACTCTTAGTGCTTATGCAAAAGTGGTTGATTTTAACGCACTTAAAAACTTTTCTGATTATGCGATAGAACTTATTTCTACTGCTTGCAAAGATATTTTAAAACTTAACATTACACCAAGCCCACTTGTTTTGGGCAGTGATGACCCTTGTAAAAACTGCAAGCATTTTGCACTTTGCAGGTTTGATGAAAACTTTAAAAACTTTAAGCGTTCACCTCAAATAAAAATTGAAGAAAGCCATTTTGATGTTAAGGGGGAAGAATAATGAAAACAATAAAATATACTCCTCAACAACAAAAGGTTTTGGGGGATAAAAGTGACAACCTTTTAGTATCAGCATCTGCTGGTAGTGGTAAAACAGCAACCGTAATTCAAAAGATATTTAATTTGATTACGGAAGATAATGTTGATATTCAAGAATTACTTGTTATAACTTTTACAGAAAGCGCAAGCTTAGAAATGAAAATGCGTTTAAAAGACAAACTTTTTAAAATGGTTGATAATAACAAAAATTTGTCTAGCCAAATAGAAAAACTTGCAACAAGTGATATAAGCACTATTCACGGTTTTTGTTCAAAAATGTTACGCAAATATTTTTTCAAACTTGACTTAAACCCAAATTTTTCTGTGTTAAATGAAAATGATTCTAAGTTTTTAAAAGCAACTGCTTTAGATAAGGTTATTAACAAATATTCACAACAAAAAGATGAAGACTTTGTTAAGTTAACTTCTGTTTTTGGTGGTGGCAGGAACTTTGCAAACTTTAAATCAAATATTCTTAGTTTTTATGAGTTTTTGTGTGCTGTTGAAGATAAAAAAAGTTTTAAACAAAAAACATCAAAACTTTGTTATGAGCAAGACCTAAATAAAAACAAGGCCTGTGAAGTTTTAAATGATTATTTGCTAGCAACTGTTTATTACATAACTTCAAGCTTAGAAAGTTTTTTAGTTCAAGCACAAGTATCAAAAGCTGATTATTTTGAAGATTTTATTATTAAAACAAAAAATAGTTTTAGTTTAATTAAATACACTCAAGGCTTTTTAAGAAATAGAAAAGAACTTTTAAGTATTGAGCTTCCAAGATTAACAACAAAAAAACTTGATGAAGCAAATGCAGATTTTAAAGGTGAGTTTAAACCTTTTTATGATGAAATACAAAAGCTAGTAAGAGATCTTAAAAAAGTTATTATTGAAAAAACAGAAGAAGAACTTATTGCTGACCTTGAAAACGCAGGTAAGATAATTGATAAGTTTGAAGAAATTGAAAATGAGTTTGAAAAAGAATATGTTTTATTAAAACAAAAACGAAATGCACTAGATTTTTCTGACTTAGAGCAAAAGTTTTTAGAGCTTCTTAAACAAGATGATGTAAAAGAAAGTATTGCAACAACTTATAAATATATTTTTGTTGATGAATACCAAGATATAAATAGTGTGCAAGAACTTATCCTTTCAAAATTAAGTTATTGCAATAAAATGGTTATGGTGGGAGACATAAAGCAAAGTATTTATGGTTTTAGAAATAGCTCACCAAATATTTTTGTTAACAAAAGCATTAGTTATGAAGAAGATAATAAAAACGGAACGCTTGTAAATTTAAATGAAAACTTTAGAAGTAACCCTGAAGTTTTAAATTTTGTTAACAGTATTTTTAACAAATGTATGTTTGCTTCTTTTGGCGGTGTTGAGTATGAAGAGGCAGGACAGTTAAAGGGTATGACTGAATATAAAAAAGTTAGTGATATTCCTATTGTTAGTTTAGATATTGTTTGTTCACAAACTGAAGATGATGAAGATGGTGAGCAACAAGAAAATTTTGACAAAGTTTACAGCGTTTTAGGTGATAAAAATACTTATGCAAAAAAATTAACTACAGCAAGAAAAGAGGCTATGATTGTAGCTCGCCATATTTTGCAAATTATTGGCAAAGATTATTATGATGCAAAAGAAGAATCTTCAAAGAAAATTTGTTTTGGAGATATTGCAATTCTTTGCAGAGGTAATGAGTTTTTAAAAGAAGTTGCAAAGGTGTTGATGGAATATAAAATTCCTATTGCAACAAATATGGTAGAAAGTTTATATAAAAACAAAGATGTTGTTATGCTTTTATCTTTGCTTAAAATTATAAACAACTTTCATGATGATAATAGTTTAAGCGTTGTTTTAACAAGTTTGTTTGCAGAGTTTAGTTTTGATGAACTTGCATACATACGCAATAAATATGAAGAAGAGTTTTTATATGAAAGCATAAAAGCTTTTAGTGTTGATAGTGAAGATAACAGTGAGCTAAAGGTAAGAGTTAATAACTTTTTAAGCTTTATTAAATCTTTGCAAGATAGGCTTATGTATGAATCTCTTTATGAACTATTAAATTACTTGCAAAATGAATTTGATTTTTTAAATTATTTTAAGGCTTTACCTGATGGCGCAAATAGATATCAATATGTTAAAAACTTTATAGATAGTTTTGAAGATACTGAATATAATTATGACTTAAACAGATATTTAAATTTTGTTGATAATTATGCTGAAGAAGCAAAATTTTCAACTCAAGTTAATGGTAGTGTTGATAGTGTTAAACTTGGAACAATTCACTCAAGCAAAGGGCTTGAGTATCCAATTGTATTTTTAGTAGGAACAGGAAAGAGTTTTTCAAACATAACTTTTAGAGAAGAAATTTTAAAAGACAAAGATTTGGGTTTAGGGCTAAATTCTTATAATCTTGAAAGTTTTGAAAAGAATACAAACTTGGCAAAAAATGCAATTGTTTTAAATTTGAAAAAACAAGAAAAAGCTGAAGAACTTAGACTTTTATATGTTGCCTTAACAAGAGCAAAAAATCATTTGTTTGTAGTGGGGCACACAAATTTAAACAAAGTGCAATATATAAGAAACGCTAAAGATGCTGAGGCTGTTAACAATTTTATGCCTTGGATATTATCTTCTTTATCAACATTAAACTTTAATAATTTAATTCAAAATAAAAAGGATTTATGTGATAACCAAAAAGATTTTAAAGTAAATGTTGGTGTTTACTTTGATGATGATTTTATTGTTAAAAAAGATGAAGTTATAGTTTTTAAAAAAGAAGCAAAAACTAGTGTTGAGGCACAAAAACTTTTTGATTTGTTTAATTATAAAATGGAAGAACCTACAAATGTTGCTTTAAAAAATACAGTTTCAAGTATGCTTCAAGAACATAGTGAAGATGGTGTTAATTTTAATGATGAGCCTAAAGCTTTAAAAATTTATGAAAGTTCAAAACCTGAAATTGATGCAACAAAGTTAGGAACAATTTATCACAACATAATGCAAAGGATTGATTTTACTTCAACAGAAGTTGAAGGCTTAAAAGAGATTGATGATATTATTTCTTCTATGAAAATTGAAGATAAATACAAAAGTTTAATTAGCCCAAAAAAGATAAGAACTTGCATTGAAAAAATAAAAAATTTAAAACCTATTTGGGCAAAAAAAGAACAACCTTTTTTAAGTTATTTACCTTATAATTTTATTTTTAAAAATAGTAATTTAACTGACAAAATTTTAATTCAAGGTGTTGCAGATTTAATTATTAAAGTTGGAGATAAAATTTATTTAATTGACTATAAAACAACAAAAGCAAGCAAACCCGACCAGTTGGTCGCTAAATACAAGATTCAGCTGGATTTATATGCGATTTGTTTGCAAAAAGCACTGAACATTAAGGTTGATAATACATTTATTTATTCTTTCTGGTTTGATGAATTTATAAAAATAAATTAAAAAAATAAAATAAAATTGTTTTTTTTGTTTTTAAATATATTTTCTTTGTGTTATACTACGATATATTTAAAAGATTAAGGAGTAAAAAATCTATGTTTCTTCTAGGTGCACAAACAGACATTTTAAAAGACGTAATGAGCTTTATTGACATTTTGTTTGTTGAAATAATTAGCTTTTGGTTTTGGCCTGTTATTATTTTAGGCCTTATGCTTCTTGCTGTGCTTGTAATGTCAATCTTAGTTGGTTGTTCTTATGAAAACAGAATTTTAAAAAGCATTAACAAAATCAACTCGTATTTTTTAAACAAACCTTTTATCACTGAAGAAAACCTTGTTGAGTTTAACTTGAAGATGAAAAAGGTTCCAAAGGTTTTAAGAAATAACTGGCAAATTTATATGTTAAACCGTGAAGATTCTCCTTCAACATATATCAATGCTAATACTTGTATTGATAAGCCTTTAAGAACAAGTTCAATTGAAAAGAACATTGGTAACTATACTGTGTTTACAGTTTTCTTAGTTTTACTTGCCTATGTTGTTGGTTTTAGATATGCAGCAAGTGATGTTGTTGCAGCAGCTAGCCCTGGTCAAGTATTCTTTGTTGCCTCAATTGTTCCTCTTGTTTTAGTTTTGATTTATACAATTTTTATTTTGATTATCAAAGCTGCAAAAAATGATATTTATTCAATGCTTTATGATAACTTCCCACTTTATGAAAGAAATTTGACTAAAGCTGTTTCAACACTTCCTGCTTATGTAGACTATGAAATTTTGTTTACTAAGAAAGAAATTAAAGAAGGTATTCCTATTCTTCAACAATACTTAGAAAAGAGAGCACTTGTTGAACAACAAGAACTTGAAAAAGCAAGAGCAAACTCTGTTGCTTGTGAAGAATATGATTTTGCTGAACTTGGTATTGATGGCTCACTTGTTTTAGAAAGAGCTATGAAGGAATGTGAAACATTTATTAGAACTCGTAGTAGGTTGAGAGAAGAGTGTGGCTCTATTGAAACTGAAAAAGAAAACTATAAAAAGAACTTTGAAACTGCTTCAAAAGATTATCAAAGAAAACTTCAAGCAAGTAGAGAAAACTTGGAAAGCTTGAAAGCTCAACAAGAAGCTTCTACTAACCGTATTGAAAGTAACTACATCAGAAAACAACAAGCTGATGAAATTAAAAAACAACAACAACTTGAAAAAGATAACGAAGAAGCAACTGCTAAATTTAATGAAGAACAAATTTCATTGCAACAAGAAATTGACAAACGTGAACAAGAAATTGAAGAAAAGAAAATGTTTGTTCAACAAGCTATGTTGCTTGAATTTAAACACTATGCAAATACTTTGTATAAAGCTTTAACTCAAAAAGCTACTGAACTTAGCAACCAAAGACTTGTTGCTCTTGCTCAAGAAAATACTGACTTGAAAGCTCTTCTTACTGATATGCAAGGTGTTGGTATGTCAACTGAACAACTTGACCCTAACGCTGGTCTTGTTCAAACTGCTGATGTTACAACAGAAAACTTATATGAAATGACTTCTTCAGATGTTAACCAAATACAAGAAAACAGAGAAACATCTGAAATAATGAGTCAAGAAGAAAATCAAAAACAAGAAGAACTTAAAGCAAAACAAGAAGCTGAAGCTCAAGCACAAGCTGAAGGAGCAACAGATCCAAACGCTCCACTTCCAAACGCAAATGTTGAACAACCTGAAGTAGTTGACCCTGTTGACAATACTTCAACAACAGATACAACAGATACAACTGATGCAACAGGAACTGATGCAACAGGTGTTGATACTGTTGGTAATGATGATGGTGGACAACAAATGCAAGCAGATGTTACAGAGCAACCTGCAGCACCTGAAGAAGATATTGATGCTATTCAAAAACAAATTGAAGAAGAAAACAATAAGCTTCAACAACAAAAACAACAATTTGAAAATGATTTAAATAATACAATTTCAAAAATGGATAATGAGCAACCAGCTCCAGTAGTTGAACCTGCACCTGTTGTAGAGCCAGCTCCAGTAATTGAGGAAGTTGTAACTCCTGCACCAGCTCCAGAGCCTGTGGTTGAACCAGTGGTTGAACCAACTCCAGCTCCAGTAGTTGAACCAACCCCAGTAGCTGAGCCAGAACCTGTAGAGGAAGAACCTGAAGGTGAGGCTTCTGAAAGAAGACCTGCTGCAAGAAAAGCTGCTTCTGCAAGAGGTAGAAGTTCAGCTCGTTCATCTGGCAGAAGTTCAGCAAGCAGTGCTAAAAAAGCAACAAGCGAAATTGATGCATTGAATGCTGAGATGCAAAAATTATTAGACTCAACAAAAAAATAATAAACAATAAAAAACATTAAGGAAAAAATCCTTAATGTTTTTTTTATTTTTAATTAATTATATTTTGATTATGCCTTTATTTTGCTAAAAACGGTAAGTTCAATTAACTTGCTATGTTTTTTTGCATTTTCTAAATTTTTAGCATTTATAATATTATCTTTTTTAATAATTATTTCATTGTTTAAACCATAAATTGTTTTTAATGCTTTTCTACCAATTAAAAAGTTTCCGTTTCCAACAAGTTTTTGTGGAGTAGGTTGAGTATAAATTTTAAAATTTTCTTTTTTATCTTCTTGAGGCTTGTTTTCAATTTTTGGTGGTGTAGGTTCGCTAACAATATGTTGCAAATCGTTTTCTTTTGGCAAGATTGTTATTACATTATCACTTTGTGTTGTAACCTTAATTTTTGGTTTAAAGTCTGTAATTTTTAAATTTTTTTCGCTTGTGTTAAATATTAAATTTTCACCAATAGTTAAAAGTTTGTTTTGTTTAATTTTTTCATTATTATCAGTTATAAAAAATTCTACTTCAAATTTTTGGTTAAATTCAATATTTGCTAGCTTGCCTTTGCTTTCACCTTGAGTGGTGAATATATGCAAATTTATTGGATTGTTTTCCAGATACATATTTTGGTTTATGCAAAGGGTTAATGCTTGAGAGTTTTTAATAACAACTATTTTATCAATGCTGTATATTTTTGAGGTTTCTAATAAATATTCTTCTTCATCATTATCAAACATTTTAAAATGTGTAATTTTTTTGTAGTTTTTATCAAAGCAAACACTGTTTATTGTCCCTTCAATTTTTCCGGAATACAAATTAAGCACGGGTTTTGAAATAATCTCGCTTAATAAATTCATTTTGCCCTCTCTTTTTTTTGTAATTTGGTATATCAATATTTAATTATATGTTTTACTTTTAGTAAATATTATTACTTATTTGCTAGCGTTTTTTTTTACTGTATGATAAAATTTGCTTGTAAAATTATGGGCTTATTTACTAAATTTAAAACACTTTTTAATAAAACCATTAACTTATTGCCACACCAAAGAAATGATGTGGTTTCTTTTGTTAGGCTTAGAAGTGGTTCTGTTAAAGTTGGCTCTGAAGCTGTTGTAGAAGAAGATTATAAGCTTATATTTGTTTACTATAATAAAGTTTGTGATATTTTAAATGAAGGCACTCACAAAATAAACGATGACAGTATTCCAAGATTATTTAAAATGTCAAAGGCTTATTTAGAGAAAAAAAGTTTGTTTGTTCAAAGCAGTATTAACACAGATGCTTATTTTGTTTGCACTAAAGAGTTTAACCACAATATGTTTAAAACCCAAGAAAAAATTGCTGCTTATAGTGGGGACGAAAAAGTTAAACTTAGAATAGAAGGAACTTTTACTTTTAAAGTTGTTGATGTTGAAAAATTTATGGTTGCTCTTTGCAACGACTATGCAATTATTAGAAACAAAAAAACAATGAAAGAAATTCGTTCTACTGTAAGTTTTGAAACTTCTAAAGCTTTAAACAAAATGAAGTTTTCTTTAGATGATTACATTTTCAATAAAGAAAAAATTTGCAGAGCTATTGAAGAAGGTGTTAATGAGCACACTGAAACCTTTGGTGTCCAAGTTTCAAGATTTTTTATAAACGATGTTATTGTTCCAAGAAAATATTTAAGTGCTGAGCAAATAAGGGCAGTTGATAAAGTTGAAACTATAAATAACAATAAACAAGAAGAAGATGTGGTTAAACTTGTTGAAGAGCGTCTTAATAATTTGCAAAAAGAATTAAACGTTGTTTATGTTAACGAAAAGGGTGAAAATTCGTTTGAAAATGCTAAGACTGAACAAGTTTCAAGGGTGGATGAAAACTTTAATCCTAAGCCAAATTTGGAGGCAGAAAATACTTTTGTAAACCCAATTCTAAATCAACAAAATGATTATGCTGAATCAAATGCAAACACACAACAATTTAATGTAAATGTTGAAAATAATAATCAAAATAATTTTACAAATACTAACTTTGACAATTATAATTTTTCAAACTTTAATCAACCTGAACCAAATATTATTACGCCTGATCCGCAAGTGGTAGAATCTCCACCTCAACAACAAGCAAAACCAACAAGACAAAGAAGGGTGCAAAAACAAGAAGAGATTCAAATTGATGATGAGCTTGTTGATACCTTAATTGATAAAATCAATACGCGCAAAAAGCAAAAGAAGAATAATAGAATTGTTGAAATTTTAACAAGCGCTGGTGTTACTGGTGTTGAAGAAACTTCTTCAAACAAAAAAGCAAAAATTGCTGTATCATCAAAAAAGTGCAGTCAATGTGGTGAGCCTTTGGCAGAGGAAGCTAAATTTTGCTTTAAATGTGGTAAGTCAACTGATGAATTAAAAATTTGTGCTTGCTGTGGTGCAAAAAATTTTGCTGTTGCAGAAATGTGCTGTGTATGTAAAAGCAAGTTAGATTAAAAAGCAAAAACACTATTATATATATAATATATATTTATATGTAATATAATCTTAAAAATAAAAAGACAAAAATAGGAGATAAAAAAAATGATTACTAGAGAAACTACAATTGGAGAAATTTTAAAAAAATATGGTAATGCTCAAGAAGTTTTAACCGGATTTGGGATGCATTGTTTTGCTTGTCCAATGAGCCAAATGGAAACTATTGAACAAGCTGGGATGGTTCATGGCCATGATATTGACTTTATGCTTAAAAAGTTAAACGAAGACTTAGTTGAAGTTAAAGAAGAAAAACCAAAAAGAAAATGTGGTTGCAAATCTAAAAAGGCATAATAATAAAAAATAAAAGCAAGGTTTAATTTAAAGCCTTGTTTTTTATTGGCTAAACTTAGTAGAATAAAAAAACAAAAAAAGCAAACTAACTATATAGGGGGAAGTTAGTTATGAAAAAGGGAAAGTTAAAAACCGATGTGTGTTGTGATGTATGCGCCTGTGTTCATAATATTGAAGGTTGTTTGTGTAACAAAGATGCAATTAAAATAACCAAGGATGCTGATAACACAACAGCACACTTTTGCAAAAGCTTTGAAGAGAAAAAATAAAACAAAAAAAATCACTTCTTTTTTACAGGAGTGATTTTTTTATTTTAAGTATTTTTATCTAGGCTTTTATGGTTATAGCTATTTAAATTTTAATAAAAAAAAGAAAGCAAAATTAGGGGTTAAATAAGGGGGCTTTTGTGCAGGTTGCACAAAGATTTTAAAATCATTTTTTTGGGCATTTTTTTAAAAAAAAGGGGTTGACTAGTAGACATTTGTGTAGTAATATTATCTCACCGTGAAAAATTGGGTTGAAGCGCAAAGTTACTATTTTTAGCAGCAAAAATAGAGAATTTGTGTGGACAAGTTTGAATTAAATTCAAGCGACTGACGAAAAATCTTTACATAAGATTTTTTTTAAAGAGTATTAGATACGACACACACGGTAAAGTGTATTAAAAGTCAGTATGGGATAAGGAGAGAAAATGGCAACACAAAAAATTAGAATTAAGTTAAAATCTTATGACCACAACTTGATTGACCTTGCTACTACCAGAATAATGGATGCAGCATCAAAGTCAGGCTCACAAGTTGCTGGCCCAATACCACTTCCAACAGAGAAGGAAGTAGTAACAATCATCAGAGCACCTCATAAATATAAAGATAGTCGTGAGCAATTTGAGATGCGTACACACAAAAGGATTATTGATATTTACACACCATCAAGCAAGGCAGTAGATTCATTAATGAAACTTGACCTTCCAGCAGGCGTTGATATCAATATTAAATTATAAGGTCGAGAGGTAAGTAGATTATGGAAAAAGCAATACTAGGAAAGAAATTGGGTATGACACAAGTTTTCGACCTTGATGGCAAAGTTACCCCAGTAACAGTTATTATGGCTGGACCTTGCACAGTAGTTCAAAAGAAAACAGTTGATAAAGATGGCTACGATGCAGTTGTTGTAGGTTTTGGCGAAGCAAAAGAAAAATCAAAAAACAAACCAGAACTTGGTTTATTCAAAAAAGCAAATGTTGAAGTTAAAAAATATTTGAAAGAATTTAAACTTGACAATTTTGCAGAACTTCAAATTGGTAACGAAATTAAATGCTCAGTTTTTGCTGAAGGTGATTTAGTTGACGTTACAGGCACAACAAAAGGTCATGGTTTCAGTGGTAACATCAAAAGATGGAACGCACACAGATTAAAAATGACTCACGGTACTGGACCTGTTCATAGAGAAGTTGGTTCATTGAGTGCAAACTCAACACCTAGCAGAGTTTTCAAAAATCACAAAATGCCAGGACAATATGGTAACGAACAAGTTACAAAACAAAACTTAAAAGTCGTTAAAGTTGATGAGGAAAGAAATCTTATCTTAGTTAAAGGTAGTATTCCTGGAAGCAAAGACAGCCTCGTATCAATTTGCAGTGCTAAAAAAGCTAGCAAGTAAGGAGAATAGGTATGCCAAAAGTTAAAGTTTATAACACAAAAGCAGAAGTTGTTGGCCAAACAACATTAAGTGATGAAGTTTTTGGTTGCGAATACAACGAAGCTTTAATTCACCAAGTTGTTGTTGCTTATAACAACAATCAAAGACAAGGAACAAAGTCAGCTCTTCTTCGTAGCGAAGTTAGAGGTCATGCTAAAAAACCTTGGAGACAAAAAGGCACAGGTAGAGCAAGACAAGGCTCATCAAAAAGTGCACAATGGAAAGGCGGCGGCATAATTTTTGCTCCAAAGCCAAGAGATTTTTCTCAAAAAGTAAACAAAACAATGAAAGTTGCAGCATTCAAGAGTGCAATCAGTGCAAAGCTTGCTGATAGCGAAGTTGTTGTTTTAGATGCAGTTACACTTGCAGAACCAAAAACTAAACTTGTTCAAGAAATTTTGAACAACTTCAAAGTTGATGGAAAGAATGTAATGTTTGTTTTGAAAGAAAAAGATGCAACAGTTCTTCGTGCTTCAAATAACATTCCAAATCTTAAAGTTACTTACGCTGATGTATTGGGAACATACGATATCGTTGCAAATTCTAAACTTTACATCACAAAAGATGCTATTAAAAAGTTAGAGGAGGCTTATAAATAATGACTGCCTACGATATTATTAAAAAACCACTTCTTTCAGAAAAAAGTTATGCAACAATTTCTGATAAGAAATACACATTTGTTGTTGATTTGAACGCAAACAAAATTCAAATTAAACAAGCTGTTGAAGAAATTTTTAAAGTTAAAGTTAAACAAGTAAATACCTTAATTGTTAAAGGTAAAGAAAAAAGACAAAATACTAAACAAGGTAGAAGCGTTGGTCGCACAAGCGATTATAAAAAAGCAATTGTTTGGTTAACAAACGATAGCAAACCAATCGAATTCTTTGAAAGTTTGAATTAAGGTAGGAGAATAGAAAGATGGCAATAAAAAGACACAATCCAACCACACCAGCTCAAAGATTTTTAACTACACAAGATTTTTCAGAACTTACTAAAAAGAAACCTGAAAAATCACTTCTTGCTGTTAAAAACAAGAAGGGTGGCAGAAATGCTCAAGGTAAAATCACTGTAAGACACATTGGTGGTGGTAACAGACAAAAATATAGAATGATTGAATTTAGAAGAAATCATGACAATGTTCCAGCTAGAGTTGAGGCTATTGAATATGACCCAAACAGAACAGCTAATATCGCATTACTTTATTATGCAGATGGAACAAAATCATACATCTTAGCTCCAGTTGGCCTTAATGTTGGCGACAAAGTTATGAGCGGTGTAGAAGTTGAAGTAAAAGTCGGCAATTGTATGCCTTTAAGAAATATTCCTGTTGGTAGCGTTGTTCACAACATTGAACTTCGTCCAAATCAAGGTGCTAAAATAGCAAGAGCTGCTGGTATTGCAGCAAGACTTATGGCTAAAGAGGGAAGATATGCAACTCTTAAAATGCCTAGTGGAGAAATGAGACTTGTTCCTATTGATTGCAGAGCAACAATCGGTCAAGTTGGTAACTTAGACCACGAAATTATGTCTATTGGTAAAGCAGGAAGAAAAAGACACATGGGTGTTAGACCATCAGTTCGTGGTGTTGTTATGAACCCTTGTGATCACCCACACGGTGGTGGCGAAGGCAAATCTCCTGTTGGTATGTCAAGTCCTGTTACACCTTGGGGTAAACCAGCTCTTGGACTTAAAACAAGAAATAAGAAAAAGAACACTAATAAGTTTATTATTAGTAGGTCTTAATTTTGCAAGGAGTTATAAAACATGAGTAGATCATTAAAGAAAAAACCTTTTGTTGAACAAAAATTGTTCAATCGTGTTAAGGAATTAAACGAATCTAATGCTAAAAAACCTATTAAAACATGGTCAAGAGCTTCTGTAATATATCCTGAATTTGTTGGACACACAATTGCTGTTCACAATGGCAAGAAACACATTCCTGTTTATTGCACAGCAGAAATGGTTGGCCACAAACTTGGTGAATTTGCCCCAACAAGAACTTATAGAGGCCACGGCGCTGATAAGGCTAAGGGTAAATAAGGAGAAACAGAGAAATGGCAAAGAGAATGAAAGAAAAAACTGAAAAAATTAATAAAAACAGAGATACAAGACCTTATGCTACTGCTAAATTCTTAAGAATTAGTAATACAAAACTTGATATTATTATGGACCTTGTAAGAGGTAAGAGTTATGCAGAAGCTGTTGCTATTTTGGCTAATACTCCTAATAAAGCAGCAGAACTTGTATTAAACGTTGTTGAATCAGCTGGCGCAAATGCTGAAAACAACAAAGGTCTTAATAAACAAGACTTATATGTAGCAGAAATTTATTCTGGTCAAGGTGCTACATACAAAAGACAAAACATCAGAGGAAGAGGCAGAGTTGACCAAATTTTAAAAAGAACAAGTCACATCACAGTTAAGTTGGACTTGGTAAAGTAAGGTAAAGGAGCAAATATGGGACAAAAAGTTAGTCCAAATGGACTTAGAATTGGAATCAATAAAGGTTGGAATTCTTTGTGGTATGTTGGTAAAGCCGATTTTGCTAAAAACCTTAAAGAAGACAACACTATTAGAACTTTTATTAAGAAAAAATATTTTGCATGTGCAATTTCAAAAGTTGTTATTGAAAGAACTGCAAAAAGAGTTATCGTAAATGTTTACACAGCTCGTCCAGGTGTTCTTATTGGTCAAAAGGGTGCTGGTGTTGAAACATTAAAGAAAGAAGTTATGAAGCTTACAAATGCTGAAACAATTTCTATCAATATTAAAGAAATTAAAAATCCTGACGCAGATGCAACTTTAATTGCTGAAAGCATTGCTGGACAACTTGAAAAACGTGTTCATTTTAGAAGAGCAATGAAAACAGCTATGCAAAAAGCTATGAAAGCTGGCGTTAAAGGTATCAAAACTATGGTTGGTGGCCGTCTTGATGGTGCTGATATTGCTAGAAGCGAAAAATATCATCAAGGTAGTTTGCCTTTGCAAACTTTAAGAGCAGATATTGACTATGGTTTTGCTGAAGCAAAAACTACTTTTGGTATTTTAGGAATTAAAGTTTGGGTATACAATGGTGAAGTATATTCAAAGAAAGCTCCTATTGCTAAAGAGGAGGTAAAGTCTAATGTTAATGCCTAAAAAAGTTAAAAGAAGAAAAGTTCACCGTGGTAGAATGAAAGGTATTGCTACTAGAGGTAACAAACTTGCTTATGGCGATTATGGTTTAGCAACAACTGAACCATGCTGGATCACTTCAAACCAAATTGAAGCTGCTCGTATTGCTATGACAAGATATATTAAAAGAGGTGGTAAGGTTTGGATTGATATTTTCCCAGACAAACCAATCACTAAAAAACCTGCTGAAACTCGTATGGGTAGTGGTAAAGGTAATCCTGAGTTTTGGGTTGCTGTTGTTAAACCAGGCAGAATCCTTTTTGAAATGAAAGGTGTTTCTGAAGAGGTTGCAAGAGAAGCTTTAAGACTTGCAGGACACAAACTTCCTTGCAAAACTAAATTTGTAAAGAAAGAAGTCGAACAAGTTACTGCTACTACTGTTGAGGAAAATGTTGTAGAAGGTGGTGCAGTTTAATGAAAATTAAAGAAATTAGAAACTTAACTAATGACGAGTTAAACGCAAAATTGGTTGCAATTAAATCAGAATTATTCAATTTGAGATTTCAACATGCAACTGGCAATCTTGCAAATCCAATGCTTTTAAACTCTTTGAAAAAAGATATAGCAAAAATTAAAACTGTTATTACTGAAAGAGAGTTAAATATCAACACTAACTCTGATAATAAGGCTAAGGCATAGGAGTAGAGAAGATGGAAGAAAAAAGAAATAATAGAAGAACAAAAATTGGTGTTGTTGTAAGTGATAAAATGGAAAAAACTTGTGTTGTTTCTGTTGTATCAAACGTTAAACACCCACTTTATAAAAAAGTCGTAAAAGTTACTAAAAAGTTTAAAGTTCATGATGAAAATAATGAATGCAAAATTGGCGATACTGTAGAAATTATGGAAACTCGTCCAATCAGCAAAACAACTCATTTTAGACTTCTTAGAATTGTTGAGAAAGCTAAGTAATAGGAGGATAAATAGTTATGATTCAACCACAATCAAAATTAAAGGTTGCTGACAACACAGGCGCAAAAGTAATTATGTGTATTAGAGTGCTTGGTGGTTCTTTTAGAAGAAGTGGCAATATTGGTGATGTAATTATTGCTTCTGTTAAAAAAGCTACTCCAGGTGGAGTTGTTAAAAAAGGCGATGTTGTTAAAGCTGTTATTGTTAGAACAAGTAAAGGTGTTCAAAGACAAGATGGTTCAAGCATTAGATTTGATGACAATGCTGCTGTTATTATTGACAATCAAAAACAACCAAAAGGTACTCGTATCTTTGGACCAGTTGCTAGAGAACTTAGAGAAAAAGGTTATATGAAAATCGTTTCTTTAGCACCTGAGGTATTGTAAGGAGATTAAGTATGGCAAAATTAAGTATTAAAAAAGGCGATACCGTTTTAGTTATCGCTGGTAAAGATAAAGGCAAAACAGCAGAAGTTTTAGAATGCTTCCCACAAGAAAACAAAGTAACTGTTAAAGGTATTAACGTTCTTGTTAAACACAACAAACCTCGTTCTGCACAAGATAAAGGCGGAATTGTTAAAGTTGAAGGCAAAATTCCAGCAAGCAAAGTTATGGTAGTTTGCCCAGTTTGCAACAAAGCAACAAGAGTTGCTGTTAAAGTTGAAGGAGACAACAAATCAAGAGTTTGCAAAAAATGTGGTGCTTCTTTAGAAGCAGCTAAAAAAGCTGTAACAAAGAAAGCTACAAAAGCAACAGAAGCTGTTAAAGAAGAAAAACCAGCTGCTAAAAAACCAGCAGCTAAAAAAGAAGCTCCAGCAAAAACAGCAGAAAAGAAAACAACTGCTAAAAAAGCTGAAGCAAAAGTAGAAAAAGAAACAAAAGCAGTTAAACCTGCAGCAGAAAAGAAACCAGCTGCAAAAAAAGCAACAACTGCTAAAAAAGAAAAGTAGGAGGTATAGAGAATGGCAAACAATAAGGATACTGCTAGACTTCGTGAATATTATAAAAACACTGTTGCTCCAGCATTACAAAAAGAATATTCTTACAAGAATGTTATGGAAATACCTAAACTTGACAAAATCGTAGTTTGTATGGGTCTTGGTGCTGTTAAAGACAATTCAAAAAGCTTTAACTTAGCTTTAGACGAACTTACAGCTATTACAGGTCAAAAAGCTGTTCCTACACTTGCTAAGAAATCAATTTCTAACTTCAAAGTTAGAGAAAACCAAAAAATTGGTGCTAAAGTTACCTTAAGAGGCAACACAATGTATGAGTTTTTGGACAGACTTATTGCTATTGCTCTTCCAAGAGTAAGAGACTTTAAGGGTGTTAATCCAAAAGCTTTTGATGGCAGAGGAAATTATGCTTTGGGAATTAAAGAACAACTTATTTTCCCAGAAATTTCATACGAAAAAGTCGACCAAATCAGAGGCATGGATGTTATCATGGTTACAACTGCTAAAACTGATAAAGAAGCTTATTCATTACTTTCTTTAATGGGTATGCCTTTCAGTAAAAGATAATTTAAAGAGGTTATATAAGATATGGCAAAAAAATCAATGATTAACAAACAACAAAGAGAGCAAAAATTTTCAACACGTGAATATACAAGATGTTCAATATGTGGTCGTCCACATTCTGTTTTGAAAAAATATGGTATTTGCAGAATTTGTTTTAGAAACCTTGCTTATAAGGGTGAAATCCCTGGCGTTAAAAAGTCAAGTTGGTAATAAAGGAGAAATGAGAAGATGATAGTTACTGATCCAATCGCAGATATGCTTACAAGAATTCGTAATGCATTGACAATTAAAAAATCAGAAGTTGTTATCCCAGCTTCAAAAACTAAAAATGCTATTGCCGAAATTCTTTTTAACGAAGGATTTATCGAAAAATATGAACTTATTGACGATGGCAATTATAAATCAATTAAAGTATCTTTAAAATATGGTCCTAACGGTGAAAAAGTTATCCAAGGTTTAAAGAGAATTTCAAAACCAGGTCTTCGTGTTTATGCAGAAAGCAACGATATTCCAAGAGTTTTAAATGGTTTAGGCATTGCTATTGTTTCAACAAATAAAGGTATTATGACGGATAAAGAGGCTAGAAACCAAAATGTTGGTGGTGAAGTCTTGGCTTTCGTTTGGTAGGAGGTAGTGAAGATATGTCAAGAATAGGAAGATTACCAGTAGAAATACCAAACGGAGTTACCGTTACTGTAGATGAAAATAACAATGTTTTGGTTAATGGAAAACTTGGTTCTCTTAGCCAAAAAGTTGATAAAGTTATAAAGGTTGAAGTTAAAGACAATCAAGTTGTTTTAACAAGACCAAATGATACACCAAGTGTTAAAGCAAAACATGGTTTATACAGAGTTTTGGTTAACAATATGGTTAAAGGTGTTACTGAAGGCTTTGCAAAAACAATCATCATCAATGGTGTTGGTTACAAAGCAACAAAACAAGGCAACAAAGTTGTTTTAAACATCGGTTTTTCACATCCAGTTGAACTTGTTGAAGAAGATGGTATCACACTTGAATGCCCAGATATGACAACATTAGTTGTTAAAGGCATTTCAAAAGAAAAAGTTGGTTTGTATGCTGCTAAAGTTAGAGGTATTAAACCTGTTGAACCTTACCATGCATATGGATTAAGATATAGCGACGAAGTC
The DNA here is from genome assembly GCA_045637945.1 of Clostridia bacterium. Taxonomy (GTDB): domain Bacteria; phylum Bacillota; class Clostridia; order Christensenellales; family UBA1242; genus UBA7862. The sequence continues at coordinate 9,106 of JAZUAI010000044.1, read as the reverse complement.
GTTGTAAGAAAAGTCGGAAAAGTTTCTGGTAAGAAATAAGAAAATGTTTGGAGATAAAAATGATTAACAAAACAAATAAAAATGCTCAAAGAAGAAGACGTCATTTGAGAGTTAGAAAAAACATCTTTGGTACAAAAGCTTGCCCAAGATTAAATATTTATAGAAGTACTTCTCACATTTATGCACAAGTTATAAATGATGAAAACGGAACAACTCTTTGCAGTGCTTCAACTCTTTCAAAAGAACTTGCTGAAACTTTAAAAAACAAAACTAAATCAGAACAAGCTTTTGCTGTTGGTGAATTAGTTGGCAAATTGGCTACTAAAAAAGGTATCAAAAATGTTGTTTTTGACAGAGGCGGATATCTTTACACAGGTAGAGTTATGCAAGTTGCAGAAGGTGCAAGAAAGGCAGGTTTAGAGTTCTAATGGAGGAAAATATGGAAAACGAAGTTTTAGAAAATGTTGAAGTAACAGCAGAAAACAACGAAGTTGTTAGCGAAGAAAAAGTTGAAAAGAAAGCTGTTAAAACAGAAAAATCAACCTTAAGAACTTATAATGCTGAAAAACCAGCAAGCAAAAAATTTGACAAAAAGAAAGCTGAAAAACCTACAACTCGTAGAGAAGACAGTGAATTTGACAAAAAGCTTGTTGAAGTTAGACGTGTTGCTAAAGTTGTTAAAGGTGGTAGAACAATGAGATTTAGCGCTTTAGTTGTTGTTGGTAACAAAAACGGTCTTGTTGGCGTTGGTAACGGCAAAGCTAATGAAGTTCCTGAAGCTATTGAAAAAGCAACTGCTGCTGCTAAAAAGAATTTAGTTTCTGTTCCTATTGTTGGAACTACAATTCCTCACAATATTATTGGTAAGTTTAGTTCATCTACTGTTCAAATGTTCCCAGCTCCAGAAGGAACTGGTGTTATTGCTGGCGGTAGTGCTAGAGCTGTTGTTGAACTTGCTGGTATCAAAGATATTGTTACCAAATCTCATGGTTCAAACAATAAAATTAACGGAGTTAAAGCTACTTTGGAAGGTTTGAAATTATTAAGAACTAAAGAAGAAGTTGCTGCTCTTCGTGGAAAATCTGTTGAAGAACTATAAGCAGGTAGGAGATAACTAATATGGAAAAGAAAGATACAAAAAAAGCTAAGAAAGCTGGACAACTTAAAGTGACTTATGTTAAAAGCGTTATCGGTTTTGACAAAACTCAAGTTAAAGTTATTGAAGCTCTTGGTTTCAAAAAACTTAATACCACTAAAATTTTCCCAAATAATGATTGCATTAAGGGAAGTATTTTTAAGGTAAAACACTTACTTAAAGTGGAAGAAATTTAATTTTAATTAAAATTTGTGTTAACAGTTTTAAAAGTAACATCGTTTATTTTTAAAATTGTTAATAAAAAATTATTAAAAAACATTACAAATTTTAGTGAAAGGAGTGTATTTTTATGAACATTCAATCATTGAAACCTGCTGAAAATTCTAGATTTGCACAAAAAAGACTTGGCCGTGGCATTGGTAGTGGCTTAGGCAAAACCAGTGGTAAAGGTCACAAAGGTCAAAATGCTAGAAGTGGCGGTGGTGTTCGTGTTGGTTTTGAAGGCGGTCAAATGCCACTTGTTAGAAAATTGCCAAGAAGAGGTTTTAACAATGCAAACTTCAAAAAGCAATATTCTATCGTGAATATTTCAGACCTTAACAAATTTGATGAAAATGCTGTTGTAGATTGCAATACTTTAATCGAAAAAGGTATTCTTTCAAAAGTTGAAGAATACGGAGTTAAGATTTTGGGAAATGGTAAACTTGAAAAAGCTTTGACTGTTAAAGCTAATAAATTTTCTGAAAGTGCTTTGAAGAAAATTAAAAAAGCTGGCGGAACCATTGAGGAGGTATAATGTTTAAGACCCTTAAAGAAGCTTTTAAAATTAAAGAAGTTAGAAACAAAATTTTAATTACTTTACTTTTGTTGCTTATTTACAGAATTGGTTGCTGGTTACCAACACCTGGTATTGCTTTAAGCACATTCCAAACATCAGTTACTGAAGGTGGAGATTTCTTATCTATTATCAGTGCTGTAAGTGGTAACGCTTTAACAAACGGTGCTATTTTGGCACTTGGTGTTGTTCCTTATATCAACGCTTCAATTATTATTCAATTATTAACCGTTGCTATTCCTGCTTTAGAAAGACTTTCTAAGCAAGGTGAAGATGGTAAAAAGAAAATTGCTAAATATACAAAGATTTGTGCTTTAGTATTGGCTATTGCTCAATCAATTGGTATTGTTGTTGGCTTTGGCACAGCAAGTTTAGATAGTTCAATTTTCTTTGGTAACACATTCCTTACTGGTGCATTGGTTGTAACTATTTTGGTTGCAGGTTCAATGTTTACAGTTTGGCTTGGTGATAAAATCAGTGCTTTAGGCATTGGAAATGGATTATCATTATTGATTTTTGTTGGCTTGCTTTCAACAGCTGGCAAAGCAATTTTTGATAACATTGCAGGTATTACAAGTGCAAACCTTGAAAATATCTGGTCATTATTAATTTTCTTTGCTGCTCTTATTTTAATCTTTGGCTTTATTGTTTGGATTGATAGTGCAGAAAGAAAAATTCCTGTTCAATATGCAAAACAAATTAAGGGCAGGAAAATGTATGGTGGTCAAAACACCAATATTCCTATCAAAATTAACTCTTCAGGAGTTATGCCAATTATTTTTGCTACTGCTTTAATTAGTTTCCCACAACTTATTATGAGTATCTTCTGGTATTCAACAGAAGAAGGCAGTGCTTATATGTGGTATTCAACTCATTTGGGCTCAGGTAGCTGGATTTATAGCTTGCTTGTTGCAGTGCTTATTTTATTCTTTGCTTACTTCTATGCTCAAATTAGTTTCAATCCAGAAGACGTTTCTCGTCAAATTCAACAAAATGGTGGTTTTATTCCTGGCTACCGTGCAGGAAAACCAACTGCTGATTATTTGAAAAAAGTTTCAAACCGTATTACCTTATGGGGTGCAATATTCTTGGCTTTAGTCGCTTTAATTCCAACTTATATTTTCACTCTTATTGGTAGCACTGGTTCACTTGTTAATGCTTTTAGTGCAACAGGACTTTTAATTGTTGTTTCTACTGCACTTGAAGTTGAAAAACAACTTGAAGCACAACTTTTAATGAGAAATTATAAAGGCTTTTTAAAGTAAAATAAAGGAGATATTAATTATGAAAATAGTTTTATTAGGACCTCCTGGAAGTGGCAAAGGCACACAAGCTCACATTATTTGCGAAAAATACAATTTACCTCATATTTCAACAGGTGATATTTTTAGAGCAAATATTGCAAATCAAACTGAACTTGGTAAAAAAGCAAAAGCTTATATGGATCAAGGTTCATTGGTTCCAGATGAGCTTACAATTTCAATTGTTGTTGACAGATTACAACAACCTGATTGCAAAAAAGGATTTGTTTTTGATGGTTTCCCAAGAAATTTAGCTCAAGCTAAAGAACTTGATAAAATGGTTGAACTTGATAAAGCAATTATGATTCATCTTGATGATGAAGAAATTATCAACAGACTTTCAAAAAGAAGAATGTGTAAGGTTTGTGGCAATCCTACACATATGGATTGGTTGGTTGATGGCAAGTGCGAAAAATGTGGTGGAGATGTTTATCAAAGAGATGACGATGCTCCAGAAACAATTAAAGCAAGACTTGTAAAACAAAAATTGCCACAAGATGTAATTGACTTTTATAAAGAAAAAGGTATTTACGAACAAATCACTTCAACTGATAGCAAAGAAAAAACTTTCAAATTAGTTGATGAAATCCTAAAAACATTGTAATAAAAGGCGATTTATGATTAAAATAAAAACTGACAAAGAAATTGAGTTGTTAAGAAAGGCTGGTGAGATTACCAGAAACGCTTTGTTGGAAGTTGAAAAACTTATTAAACCAGGTGTTACTACTAAACAACTTGATAAAGTTGCTCGTGAATTTATTTTAAAAAACAATGCAACTCCTTCATTTTTGCACTACGGTGGTTTTCCTGCTTCCATATGTGCTTCAGTAAATGAAGTTGTTGTGCATGGTTTCCCAGATGACAAGCCTTTGCAAGAAGGCGACATTGTTAGCATTGATGTAGGGGCTTGTTACAAAGGATACCACGGCGATAGTGCAAGAACTTTTCCTGTTGGAAAAATTTCTGAACTTAAACAAAAACTTATTGATGTTACAAAACAAAGTTTTTTTGAAGGCATCAAAAATATCAAAGCAGGTAACTGCATTGGAGACATTTCATCAAGCGTTCAAAGATATGTTGAGAAGCATGGTTTTGGCGTTGTAAGAGATATGGTTGGTCACGGTGTTGGCAAAGACCTTCACGAAGATCCAAGTGTTCCAAACTATGGTTATGCTGGGCTTGGCCCAAAACTTAAGGCAAATATGGTCATTGCCATTGAGCCAATGGTTAATGCAGGTAGTTGGGAAGTTGTTATTAATGGCTGGTCTTGTAAGACTAGAGATGGTTCACCATCTGCTCATTATGAAAACACTGTTCTTATAACTGAAACCGGTGTGGAAATCTTAACTTAAAGGAGCATTGATGTGATTAAAGTTGGTGGATTGGTTTCTTCTTTGCAAGGACATGACAAAGGTAGAAAATATCTTGTCGTAAAAATTGATGGTGATTTTGCTTATTGTGTTGATGGTAAGTTCAAACCAATAAACAATCCTAAGAAAAAAAGGTTAAAGCATTTATCTTGTTTACATATTTCTTTTGAAAATTTGCAAGACAAGTTAAAAAATAACAAGTTATATGATTTTGAAATCACTACTTTTATAAAAAACGAAAGCATTATGCACAAAGATTAAAGTTTTTATTGAAAAAAAGGAGAATTTATGCCAAAATCAGATTGTTTAGAAACTGAAGGCGTAGTAACCGAAGTTTTACCAAATGCTACATTTAAAGTAAAGCTTCAAAATGGAGTTATTATCACTTGTTACATCTCTGGTAAGCTTAGAATGAATTTTATTAAAATTCTTGCTGGCGACCAAGTTAAAGTGGAAATGAGTCCTTACGACCTAACCAAGGGCAGAATTACTTGGAGAAGCAAATCAAATTAAAAAATTTAAAACGGGGAGTTTAGAAAAATGAAAGTTAGACCATCTGTTAAACCTATATGTGATAAATGTAAGGTTATTAAGAGAGAAGGAAAAGTTATGGTTATTTGCTCAAAAAGCAAAAAACATAAACAAACTCAAGGCTAATAATAAATTTAGTTTTGCACTTTTATTGATTTAATTTTGACAATAACATTAAATGCAGGCGGCTGTTTATCTATAAAAAGATAAATCTGCGTTTATGTGTATATACATTATCTGTTTTTAAAAAAATCAATATAATTAAAAACAAACAAACAGAAACAAAAATTTTAGTTTTATATGGAGGATTTAATATGGCTCGTATTGCTGGTGTTGATTTACCAAACGAGAAAAGGCTTGAAATTGGTCTTACATACATTAAAGGTATTGGAAGAAAAACAAGCAACAAAATTTTAAATGATACACAAATCAGTCCAGATGTTCGTGTTAAAGATTTGACAGAAGCACAAGTTGCTACATTAAGAAACTATATTGAAAAGAACCTTGTTGTTGAAGGTGACTTAACAAGAGAAGTTTCTCTTAACATCAAAGCTTTATCAGAAATTGGATGTTATAGAGGTGTTAGACATCGTAAAGGTTTACCTGTAAGAGGTCAAAGCACAAAACAAAATGCTAGAACAAGAAAAGGTCCAAAAAAGACCGTTGCTAGAAAGAAAAGCGCATAATTTATAAGGAGTTAATATAATAATGGCAGTTGACGCTAAAAAGAATGTTAAAAGAAAAAAACAAACTAAAAATATTGATAAGGGTGCTGTTCACATTCAAGCATCATTTAACAACACTGTAGTTACATTTACAGATTTGGCCGGCAACACAATTTCTTGGTCTAGTGCCGGTTCATTAGGATTTAAAGGTGCAAGAAAAAGCACTCCATTTGCTGCTCAACAAGCAGTAGAAGCTGCTGCAAAGCTTGCAAAAGAACAAGGTTTAAAATCAGTCGAAGTTTATGTAAAAGGACCTGGCAATGGCAGGGAAGCTGCAATCAGAGCACTTTCTGCTGCAGAGTTTAATGTTACTAAAATTAGTGACGTTTCTCCAATCCCTCACAATGGTTGCCGTCCTCCTAAGAGAAGAAGGATTTAAGAGGAGAGGTAGAGAGATATGGCAAAATATACTAATGCAGATTGCAGACTTTGCAGAAGGGAAGGTTGCAAACTCTTTTTAAAGGGTGACAGATGCATTTCCCCTAAATGTGCTATGGAAAAAAGACCTGTTGTTCCTGGACAACACGGTTTAGGCAGAAAAAAAGTTACTGACTACGGTCAACAATTAAGAGAAAAACAAAAAGTTAAAAGAGCTTATGGTCTTCTTGAAAAACAATTTAGACAATCATATGAAAAAGCAACTCGTATGAAAGGCGTTGTTGGTGAAAACATGTTAAGCTTACTTGAAAGAAGATTAGACAATGTTGTTTACAGAATGGGTATTGGTGACAGCAGAAGCGAAAGCAGACAAATTGTTAACCATGGTCACATTTGTGTTAACGGCAATGTAGTAAACATTCCTTCATACACAGTTAAAGTTGGCGATGAAATTTCTATTAAAGAAAGCAAAAAAGACATTGAAAAATTTAAACAACTTAAAGGCATCAAAATTGTTATGCCTAAATGGTTAGAATTTAATTCTGATAAATTAGTTGGCAAAATCAATGCATTGCCAAAGAGAGATGATATTGACTTGAACATTCAAGAACACATGATTATCGAGTTGTATTCAAGATAAGGAGGAAAATTTCTATGATGCAAATTGAAAAACCAAGAGTTATTGCTGAAGAAAAAGAAAACGGCAGCGTTGCTAAGTTTGTTGTTGAACCATTAGAAAAAGGTTTTGGTATCACACTTGGTAACTGTTTGAGAAGAACTCTTCTTGGTTCTATGCCAGGTGCAGCTGTTGTTGCAATTAAAATTGATGGCATTCAACATGAATTTTCAAGTATTCCTGGTGTAACTGAAGATGTTACAGATATTATCTTAAATCTTAAAAACATGGCTGTTAAAACAAGTGTTTTAGATGAAGATTTTACAACTACTGTTACTCTTAACAAAAAGGGTGCTGGTGTTGTTTATGCTAGTGACATTCAACTTAACGACCAAGTAGAAATTTTAAATCCTGATCTTAAAATTTGCACACTTGATGATAATGCAAGTCTTGATATGGAAATTATCATTGGTCGTGGCAGAGGATATGTTCCTGCTCAAAAAAATAAAAAAGAAGAATATCCAATTGGTTGCATTGCAATTGACTCTATTTTTACACCTATTAAGGCTGTTAATTATAGCGTTGAAAGCACTCGTGTTGGTCAATCTATTGATTATGACAAACTTACACTTGATGTGCAAACAAACGGAACTATGAGTGCAAAAGAGATTATTAGCCTTGCTGCTAAAATCGTTCAAGATCACATTCAATTGTTTGTTGACCTTGTTGATTTTATGGGCGATGTTAATATCTTGGTTTCACACGAAGAAGATGAACCTGTTAAAGTTATGGAAATGTCTATTGAAGATATGGATTTGTCAGTTAGAAGTTATAACTGCTTAAAGAGAGCTAATATCAACACAATAGAAGATTTAACAAGAAAATCTAAAGATGATATGTTAAAGGTAAGAAACCTTGGCTTAAAATCTTTGGAAGAAGTTATTAACAAACTTGAAAGCATGGGATTATCACTTAGAAATGATGAAGAATAATGGTTTTAAACCATATTCTTTGTCAAAATTGTAAAATTATTTTACTTAAAAATTAAAGGAGAAAATTATGGCTACTATTGCTAAATTAAATAGACCAACTAAAGAAAGAGTAATTTTAATTCGTAACCAAGCTAGTTCTCTTTTGTGGGACGGAAAAATCACAACTACAATTGCTAGAGCAAAAACTCTTAGAAGCTATGTAGAAAAGATTTTAACTCTTGCTATTAACACTTATCAAGACACTGTTAAAGTTGTTAAGAATGAAGTTGACAGCAAAGGCGTAAAGGTTAAGAGAGAAGTTCTCAACGATGGTCCTAGCAAACTTAATGCTAGACGTAAAATTATGTCAAAACTTTTTGATAGGCAAGAAGTAAGACAACCAAAAGAAACAAAAGCAAATTTTGTTGAAAGAACAAAAGATATTTATCACCCACTTATTGAAAAAATCTTTAATGTTTATGCACCTAAATATGCAGAAAGAATTAAAGAAAAAGGTCAAGCTGGTGGATACACAAGAGTTTTAAAAACTGAAGTTAGACGCGGTGATAATGCTCAAATGTGCCTTGTTGAATTAATCTAATTTTAATTCATACAAAACTAAAATTTTATATTTATATTAAAAAAAAGAATGTCTTAGCTGAAACATTCTTTTTTTTTATTTATTTTTGTTTTTTGTATTGTCATTATTTTATTTTTTAATTTATTGTAAAATTTTATTGTAGTTATTTGCTATAAGTATATAACTTTAGTATACTTTTAAAGATGAAAAAATTTTGTAAAATAATGTCGATATTTTTTATTGCAATTATTTTATTTTTAAGTGGTTGCAATAGGGAAGAAGAGTTGTATTTTAAGTTAAATTCTTATAATTATGATTTAAAGTTGGGCAGTCAGGTTAATATTTGTGAATTTATTGATACAAACATATTAAATTATGAACACTTGTGCACATATGAATTTAACAACCAAAATGTTGTTATTGACGGCAATATAATTAGGGCTGTTGGGCTAGGCGATAGTGAAATAACTATTATATTGAACACCACACAAAAAACTTTTACAAAAACTTTGAAAATAAATATTTTTAAAGATGAAGATAATAGCCCTTTAAGTTATGATTATAAAATAAATAGCATTGATGAAAACACAAAATCTTTATATATTTATGTTAATAAAAATGATAATAATTATACAGATTTTAGTTATGAATTATTTGGCAGTGAATTAAAAAATAAAGTAATTAGAGATATTAAATTTGGTTA
>JAZUAI010000043.1:0-4298 GCA_045637945.1 Clostridia bacterium | reverse complement strand
TTCAATTAAAGAATTTAAAATTTCAATAATATTAAATTCAGCATCTAAAACACAGTAATTATTGTTAGTTTTAATATAAAATACAGGAAGTCTTTCAGTTACAGTTAAAAGTAATTTATTTGGAAAAATTGATGTAATATCAACAATTTTTATTAAAGGATTTTTATTTTCAAGTTTTTGTTTGTAAAAATTTTTATCAAGCAAAAACATAGATGTTCCATAACCAAAATTAACTGAATTAACAACACCACTAATTGTATTATTCTTTCTGTATGTTTTTGTGTTTTCAAACTTAATTTTATTGTAATTTGAATCTACAAAACTCACTTCTACCTTTGACAAGCAAAAAATTGGAGACCCCAGCACAACAATTAAAACAACTAAACACAGTAAAGTTATAACGGTAACTAACCTGCTCTTTTTCATTTTTACCTCACAAAATCACTTATTGTTTTAACCTCTTTATATCTGCGCCTAAAGAGTTAAAGACTTCTTCTAGTCTTTCGTAACCCCTATCAATGTTATGAACATCATTTAAAATTGTTTTTCCTTCAGCAACCATGCCAGCTATTGTAAGAGCCGCACCTGCACGCAAATCCGAACAGTTAACTTCTGCAGCATACAAATTTTTTACGCCTGTTACAATTGCCATTCTGTCATGCGTAACAATATTTGCGCCCATTTTCACAAGCTCTGCAACATGTTTAAATCGTGTTTCAAAAAGATTTTCTTTAATAATACAAGTTCCATCACTTATTGCCTGCAAAACCAAAGACTGAGGTTGCAAATCAGTTGGAAAACCTGGATAAGGCAAAGTTTCAATACTTTCAAAAGTTTTTAATCTTTTTGTTGTAACGATTCTAATTGTATCACCTTTTATTTCAATTTTACTTCCAGAATTTTTAAGTTTTGTTATTAACGAGTAAATATGTTGATAATCGACATTTTTTATTGTTAAATCACCACCACAACAAGCACTTGCTAGCAAATATGTTCCTGCAATAATTCTATCAGTTAAAGGCGTATATTCTACACTTCCTAATTTTTCTACCCCTACAATAGTAATTGTATCACTTCCGGCACCATAAATTTTACCACCCATTTTATTTATAAAGTTTTGCAAATCAACAATTTCCGGTTCTTTTGCAGCATTAAATATTTTAGTTGTTCCTTTTGCAAGCACAGCAGCCATCATTATGTTTTCTGTTGCACCAACGCTTGGATAATCTAAGTGAACATAATCTCCTACTAAAAAAGGGGCCTCACATTTAATAAAACCAAACTTTTCTTGTATGTTTGCTTTTAAAAATTTTAAGCCTTTTAAATGCAAATCTATTGGTCTTGAACCAATATCACAACCACCAGGATATGTAACAACAGCTTTTTTAAGTCTTGCCAAAATTGGACCTAACAAAAAAATTGATGAGCGAATTTGTTTTGCCAAATGTTGAGGTATTGTAAATTTGTTTATTTGCGAACAGTCAAGAATAACACTATCTTCCTGTCTTTTTATTTTACAACCTAAACTTTGCAAAATTTCCAACATTTTATCAACATCATCAAATTTTGGGCATTTATGTAAAATCACTTCTCCACTTGATAAAACGCAAGCCGCAAGAATTGCTAAATAAGAATTTTTTGCACAAGGAACATCAACAACCCCTTTTAAAGAGTTTCCACCAGTTATTACAAATTTATCCATTATATGCCTCACATATACTACTTATTACATATTATGGAAAACAAATAATATATGTTAAAAAAAAGTTTTTGCAAACATTTTACAAAAACTTTTCAACTTTTTATTTATTTAAAAAACCATATTCAACTAATGCATCTAATAAAAATTTATTATCACCTATTATAATTTGATTATATTTTTCTTTAGAAAACTCTTCTATAAAAATTGAAAAATTTTCTTTTACTTGTTCAACAAATTCTTGAGTGTTTCCTCTTTCTTTTAATCTCTTTTCAATGAAGGACCAACCAGATAATTTTGGCCTTGCAACATAATACTCAATTTTATTATTATCAAAATATTCAAAAATTTGTTGATTTTTTAATCTTTCATGGCTAAGTTGAATTAAAACAATATCATAGTTATTTCTTTGTTTTAAAATCTCATCAATATAGTTTTGTGGCCATGCCGGATTTAAAACCCTGTTCTTATTTCCTTTTCGTTGTTCTTCTGTTAAATGAGCAACCCCATCTTCTAACCATTTAAAATAAGTTGATTCTAAATCTAAAACATTTTTATATTGTTTACCAACATAACTTTTACCGACACCAGCAAAGGCTGAAATTATTATACCCATTTATTTTTCTCCTATAAAAATATTATATCATACAAAATCAAATTTGTATGCGTTTTTACATACTTTTTGAAAGAGAAAAATTTTTATTTAAATTTTTATAATTGTTATATTTTTATAACTTTATTTTGAAAATGCAAAAAAGAACTTTTATTTTGCTTTTCAATGTTTAAAAGAACACCAATTGCACTCAAAAACACCACAATTGAAGTGCTACCACTGCTTATAAAGGGCAAAGGAAGCCCTGTGGGAGGAATAAGTCCCGAAACGACTGAAACATTGAGCAAGGTTTGGACGGCGATTATAACGGTAATTCCGGTTGCTAAGAAACAACCGAATTTATTTTTTGCATGTATTGCAATTTTAATTCCACAGAGAACTAAAACAAAATAAAGACCTAAAATCACAACGCTTCCAAGCAAACCAAACTCTTCAGCGATGACCGAAAAAACAAAATCACTTTCTGCAAAAGGCAAAAATAAATATTTTTGTCTTGAATTAAAAAGACCAACACCAAACAAACCACCACTACCAATTGAATAAAATGATTGTATCAATTGGTATCCCTCACCCTTTGGAGACGCCCATGGGTTTATAAAAGCAAGCAACCTATCAAATCTGTATGGCTCAATAATAATTAAAACAGGAATTAAGATTAACGCAGGAATAGCCAAACACATAAAATGTTTAAAAGATATTCCACCAACTATTAGCATAATGATCATAACAATACCTACACACATTGTTATTGACATATTTGGCTCTAACATAATTAAAACACACATTATGCCGCCAGCAATAATTACAGGAACAATACCTTTAAAACTTTTTATGTTTTTATAATTTTCTGCAAGATGACTAGCTGCAAAAATTACAAAACAAAACTTTGCTATTTCGCTAGATTGAATTGTAAAACCCGGCAAGCGTATCCAACGAGTTGCTCCATAGTTTGTTACCCCTACTCCAGGAACAAAAACAAGCAGCAATAGAATGTAACCTAACGCTAATGCTATCCATTTAATTTTTTGCAAACGATTGTAATTTATATTTTTAATAACAAACATTGATACAATGCCTGCAATAACACCAATTGCTTGTTTTGTTAAAAAAAAGAAAGGATTATTGTATGTTTTGTTTGAGTAGTAATAACTTGCGCTATAAACCATTAAAACACCAAAACAAACCAAAAATATGGTAATTGAAATTAAAGTTGTTTCAGTTTTAGTTGTGTGGCTTTTTACTTTTTTTAAATCATTTTTCATAAAACTCTTTTACATATATTAAAAACTTTTCTCCCCTATCTTTATAACTTTTAAATTCATCAAAACTTGCTGAAGCCGGGGAAAGTAATAAATTTTGATTTGACTTTAATAAATTACAAGCAGCAAAAGTTGCTTCTTTTAAAGTTTTATAAGAATTAACAACACAGTTAAACTTTTTAGCTGACTCAACTATTTTTGAACAAACTTCACCACATGCAAAAATTTTTGTTATGTTTTTATTTAAGTTTTTGAAAATATCATCAAAATCAAAACCCTTATCACTACCCCCTAAAATTAAAAACGTTTCTTTTTCAAAACTTTGAATAGCTTTCAGGGTTGAATCAATATTTGTTGACTTACTATCATCATAAAAACAAATATTATTAATCTCATAAACTTTTTCAATTCTATGGCTAATTGGTTTAAAATTTTGCAAGGCCTTAATTATGTGTTCATTTTTAATTTTAAAAAACTTTGCAAAACAAATGCATGCCATAATATTTTCTAAGTTGTGCTTGCCCACTAATTTTGTTAAAGAAATATCACAAATTTCTTCAATTTTATTATTATTTGCAAAATAAAATTTATTTTCTTTTACAAAACAACCATTTTTACACACATTAAAGCCAAAGGTATATACTTTTAAATTATTTTTGTTATAAAACTTTATATTTTCATTTAATACAATTTTATTGTTTTTAGTTAAGTTTTCAAAAATTATAAA
>JAZUAI010000042.1:0-43169 GCA_045637945.1 Clostridia bacterium | reverse complement strand
TACAATAAAAAATAGCTTATTATGATTAATAAGCTATTTTTTTTAATTTAATTTATTTTAAGGTTACTAAAAATACAAATATTGATAAAAACCAAAAAAACTTTAGTTATTACATATGTTTTTATCTTCTTTTATTATATTTTTTTTCTTAAAATATCTCCTTTCTTTAAGTTCAAATCTGTTTTTAATTTTAAACGTTGTTGAACTATTTTTGCTTCTTCAATTTCTTCCCCATCAACAGTTTTAATATTTGTTACCTTTATTATTTTGTTAAAAGCATTATTTGGAGATAAAACTTCAAGTTCATCACCTATAACAAATTTGTTGCGTTGTTCAATTTCAACTTCTCCATCTTCTGCGTCCCCCGTAACTATTGCCATAAATTCGTGTGTTTGAATTGGCATTGAAGTTTCAAGATATTCACTTTCTTCTTTTTGTTTATCTTTAAAGTTAAAGCCTGTTGTGTATCTTCTGTGGCTTGTTTTTTCAAGTTCTTCTAATAAAACTTCTGGGCAAGAATAATTTTGAGCATCTTTATTGTATAAATCAACTGCTCTTCTATATGCGTTTGTAATTGTTGCAACATAATAAGGAGATTTCATCCTGCCTTCAATTTTAAAACTTGTTACGCCAGCATCAGCAAGTTCTTTAATATATTTAATCATATTAAGGTCTTTACTATTTAAAATATATGTTCCACGGCTATCTTCTTCAATTGGAAGTTTTTCATTTTGACGGCTAACTTCATTTATTGTATATTGCCATCTACATGCTTGAATACAAGCACCATTGTTACTGCTTCTTCCACTTAAATAGTTGCTGAGCAAACATCTGCCTGAATAACTAATACACATTGCACCATGAACAAAAGCTTCAAGCTCTACATTTGCTGGGATATAATCTCTAATTTCTTTAATTTCAGTAAGGCTTAACTCTCTTGCCAAAACAATACGATTAACACCCATATCTGTTAAAACTTTTGCAGTGTATTTGTTTGTTACATTTGCTTGTGTGCTTACGTGAATTTCAACATCAGGAGCATATTTTTTTGCAAAAGTCATTATGCCTATATCTGAAATAATAAGCCCATCAACCTTAATAGAGTTTAAAAATTGTAAATATTCTGGCAATTTTTCAAAATCACGATTATGAGCAACAATGTTTACTGTTACATAAGCTTTTACATTGTTTTCATGACAAAATTTAACAGCTTCAATCATTTCTTCTTCAGTAAAATTACCTGCAAAAGCTCTAAGTCCAAAACTTTTGCCAGCAAAATATACAGCATCTGCGCCAAAATACACTGCTGTTTTTAATTTTTCCATATTTCCTGCAGGACTTAAAACTTCTAACTTCATAACAATCTCCTATTTTCTTTCTTCAACAAGTATACAATATTTTTAAAACCATTTTCAAGCACAATTATAATAAAAAAGCTTTTTCATTTTGAAAAGTAAATTTCAAGTTAAAAAAGCTTTTAATATTTTTAAACTATAATATTGATAATTTTGTTTGGCACAAAAATTACTTTTTTGATTTCACCAGTGATATAGCCTGATAATTTTTCATGGTTTTTAATAATTTCCATAACTTTTTCTTGAGAAGTATTTTCTTCAATTCTTAAAAGATCTCTCATTTTACCATTAAATTGAACTGGTAAATTTACAAATTTTGTTGAGTTATCTTCTCTTACTTTTGGCCAATCTGATTTGCAAATATATTCGCCTAATTTTAAATTTTCGTTCAACTCTTCAGCTATGTGAGGAGCAAATGGATACAACAATGTTAAGAAGTCTTTAATTTCTTCACGAGAAATAAATTTGTCTTGATAAATTGTATTTACAAAAGTCATTAAAGAAGAGATTGCTGTATTAAATTTAAGAGCTGAAATATCGCTTGTAACTTTTTCAATAATATTATTTAAAGCAGTAATGTGTTCTGTGTGAATACCTTTGTAATCATCAACAAAATCAACCATTCTTTCTACTCTTTCTAAAAATCTTTTGCAACCATTGATGTTTGCGCTTGACCAAGGAGCAGCGCTTTCATATTCTGCCATAAACAAAATATAAAGTCTTAACACATCTGCACCATAATCTTTAATAATTTTCATTGGGTCAACAACGTTGCCAAGGCTCTTGCTCATTTTATTTCCATCTTCACCCAAAACCAAACCTTGAGTTGTGCGTTTTGAATAAGGTTCTTCAAATGGAGCAACCCCAATATCATATAAGAACATATTCCAGAATCTTGAATAAATTAAGTGGCGAGTAACGTGTTCCATACCACCGTTATACCAATCAATAGGGCCCCAATAATTAAGTTTTTCTTTATCAGCAAGTTTTTTATCATTTTTAGGATCCATATATCTTAAATAATACCAACTTGAACCAGCCCATTGAGGCATTGTGTCGGTTTCTCTTTTTGCTTTGCCACCGCACTTAGGACAAGTGCAGTTTACCCATTCAGTTACTTCTGCAAGAGGTGATTCACCTTTCTTTGAAGGTTTAAAGTTTTTAACCTCTGGCAACTTAACTGGTAATTGATCTTCAGGAACTAAAACTGTTCCGCATTTTTCACAATAAACAATTGGGAATGGTTCACCCCAATATCTTTGACGGTTAAAAGCCCAATCTTTCATTTGATAATTTGTTTTTGCTTCACCAATTTTATTTTTGCCCAAGTATTCAATCATAGTTGAAATTGCTTGTTTTACACCTAAGCCATTTAAGAAATCTGAGTTAATCATTTTACCTTCGTTAATGTCTGTGTAAGCTTCTTTTTCAATATCGCCACCTTCAATAACAGGTATGATTGGTAAATTAAATTTCTTAGCAAAATCATAGTCTCTAGTGTCATGTGCAGGAACAGCCATAATAGCACCTGTGCCATAACCCATCATTACATAGTCTGCAATAAATATTGGAACTTCTTTGTTATTAAGTGGATTGATAGCAACAATACCATCAATTTTAACACCTGTTTTATCTTTGTTAACTTGAACTCTATCAAACTCACTTTTTTGTTTTGCTTTTGTTTGATAATCTTCAACTTCTTTAATGTTTTTGATTTTGTCAGCATACTTTTCTAAAATAGGATGTTCTGGAGCAATAACCATAAATGTTACACCAAACAAAGTATCTGCTCTTGTTGTATAAATTTTTAATGTGTCTTCCTCAGCACCAATTTTTACTTTAAAGTTAACTTCTGCACCAGTTGATTTTCCAATCCAGTGGCGTTGTTCTTCTTTAACTCTTGCAGGAAAATCAAGCTTATCTAAGCCTGCCAATAATCTTTCTGCATAATCTCTAATTTTTAAAAACCAAACTTCTTTTTCTTTTTGAACTACTGGTGAGTTACATCTATCACATACTCCACCTTGGCTTTCTTCATTTGACAAAATAACATCACAAGTTGGGCAATAGTTAACAAAAGCTTTACTTTTATATGCTAAGCCTTTTTTATAAAGTTGACAGAAAATCCATTGTGTCCAGTGATAAAACTTTTCATCAGTAGTATCAATTTCTCTAGACCAGTCAAATGAATAACCTACTCTCTTAAGTTGAGTTTTCATATTTTTAATGTTGTTATCTGTTGCAATTCTTGGTGCAATATTATTTTTTATTGCAAAGTTTTCTGTTGGCAAACCAAAAGCATCCCAACCAATTGGAAACATAACATTGTATCCTTGCAATCTTTTCATACGTGAAACAATTTCAAGTGATGAATATGCTTTAATATGTCCAATATGAAGTCCCACGCCTGATGGGTAAGGAAACTCTACCAGGCCCACAAACTTTGGTTTTTTGTCAAAATCTTTTGACTTAAAAACTTCTTCTTTTTCCCAAATTTCTTGCCATTTCTTCTCTACTTTTTCAAAGTCCATTTTTTGTTACCTCATACATAAATTTTTTATTTTTGTGTTTGCTTTTTTAATAGCAAAAACTCCTTTATTTTTACCAAAAAGTTAACACCTTTTTAGTTTATTATTTTTATTGCGTTTTGTCAATTTTTAAATAATAAAACTAACTGTAAGTAATAATGCAAAACAATTATATCTATTTATTTGACTAAAATTAGTAAAAACAAATAAAATGTTATTGAATAAAACATAAAAGGTGTTTATGCAAATGAATAATTTAAAAAATGAAAATCTTGAAAACCAAAAAGAAACACAAACCGTTGATCAACAACAATCATTAAACAATCAAAAAATCAAAACAAAAAATAGTTTACGAATTGCAAATATATTTTTTCTTTGCCTTGTTTGTATTGCTGAAATTTTCGCACTAACTTTTTATACTCAAACAATTCAAGTTTCGTTGGCAAAAGATTTATCTGTTTTGGCAATTTTAGCTCTTTTACCAATGTATGTTTTAATAACTTTTGCTATTTTTATTCTTGCAATTATTATGTCAATAATTGCGAAATCTTCTAAAAAACAAATGGCCCAAAAACAACAAAGAATAACTTTCTTTGATAAGTTTATGGGGTATTTTGGTTGGATTATTATTCTTATAAATGTTGTATGCTTTTTTATGCTTTATATTATTTAATATTTGTTTAAATTCTGCATCACATAAAAAAAGTTGCTTACTTTTGTAGGCAACTTTTTTGTTTAAAAATATTATTCGTCTTTATTTTCTTTATCTTCAACAGGTTCTTCTTTCTTTTCTGCTTTAATTGAATATTTTGCTGACAAACCTCTTACTTGGTTTACTGGCAAACTAAAGCAAATACCTTTGCCTGCTTCTTCTAAATGAGCTTTTTCACAAATTGTTTGCATAATGCTTGTTTTATTATCTGTTGGAGTTAAGGTCATAATAATTTCTTTTTCAGGTTGAATACTTACACCCAAAATACTATCTTTTTCAAAAGGGCTTGTTCCACGACCATAAATAATTGTGCCACCATTTGCACCTGCTTCTCTAGCAGCTTCAACAACAGCATCAGAGTGACCACGATTTACAATGCTAATAACTAATTCAAATTTCTTTTCCATATCTATCTTCTCCCCTTTTAACCTTACTTAACAAACTCACTAACTGAATGGTTAGTTGCACTTTTTAGCGGAATTGTAAATGCAATTGCTGCATATTTTGCATCAAACAAGAATTTTGCTTCAAGCATATCTAAAATGCGTTCGCTTTCATCAAGTTTAATTACTGAAAAAATCATTTCTTTTTCTTTGTTATACAAACCAAACAAGTTTGCCAAGCTTGAAGGTGCTGTTCCACTTCCAAAACTTACAATGCTTAAATCAACATCAAGTTTTTCTAAAAAGTCAGCAACTTCTTGTCCAAGGCCACGGTTTGTTACAACAACAAGAAGTTCTAATACAGGTGGGTGCAAACTTTGTTTTTTAATTTCTCTTTTTAAAGCAAAACTTATTTTTGGTTTTTTAGGTTTAACTTTTTGTTTTTCCATTATCTTGCCCCTCCTTTAACTCTTTCTTTTTCTACAGCACTTTTAGTTGTTTTTTGATTTAACTTTGAATTATCCCAGTCAAACTCAATAATTTCAAAGCGTTTAACTTGAGCTTTAACTTGTTCTTTTTCAGCTCTGAGCAATACAAGTTTATAAATAAATCCAAGTATTTGCATTGATAAAATTGGAAATGCTGCAACTAAAGCAATTGTTCCAAAACCAGAAGCACCTTCAGCAGACAAACCAATAACCATTGGTAAGGTAAATGATACTGCCATAGCACCTGTTGCAACACCACCCGAGTCAAAAGCGACAGCTGTAAACAATTTTGTATTAAAGAATGCCAAGCCAATAGCAACAACATAAACAGGAACTAAAATATATAACAAACTGAAATTATACATTGATTGCATAACTGCAACAGCAACAGAGCAAGCAACACCAATACATACAACCCAAACAATAACACTTTGTTTTAATACACCACCAGTGATATCTTCAACTTGTTTTTTAAGAACTTGCAAAGCAGGTTCTGCCATAATAGCACAAGCACCAAGCAAGAAGCCTATTGGAATGGCAATCCAGTTAAAGTCAAGACCACCCAAAAATTCACCAATTGCTGTTCCCATTTTTGAATAACCACATTCTACACCAGCAAGGAATAATGTAATACCGATAAATGTATAAACAAAACCCATGCACATTTTCAAAACTTTTTGTTTAGGAAATTTAAATGAAAAAATTTGAAACAAAATAAATATAACAATAATTGGTAACAAGATTAAAGCAACATCACCCACATATTCAAGAAGTGAATGTCCAATTTCTTGAAATACCCCACTAGAAGCAACAACTTCATCAACAACAGGGCCAGCACTTGGTTTTAAGAATAAACTTAAAATCATAACAGCTAAAATTGGGCCAGCTGAACAAAGGGCAATTAAACCAAAACTATCATCTTCGTTTTTACCACTTCTAACAGCAGACAAACCCAAACCAAAACTGATTAAAAAAGGAACTGATATAGGACCAGTTGTAACACTGCCAGAGTCAAAAGCAATAGGCATAAATTGTTGAGGAACAAAAAATGCTAAAACTAAAATTGCACCATAACATATTGCAAGCAAAACTGATAACTTCCATTTAAAAACAAGTTTTAGAATTGCAAACATCAAAAATATGCCAACGCCTAATGAAACAGTTGAAATGAAAACCCATACATTGCTTAAGCTTGAATACTCTGCAACTTGGTTTGCAAGAACCATAAGGTCAGGCTCAGCAAATGTAATCATAAATCCAATAACAAAACTGCAAGCAATCATAAACCATAATTTGTTTGATTTTGTTAATGTTGAACCAATGTTTTTACCAAGTTCTTCCATTGCACTGTCAGCACCCATTGTAAACAATGCCATACCAAGAACAAGCAACACAGCACTGATTGCAAGTTTTGCAATTGCATCAACTTCTGTTGGCACAAAGAAAATAACTAATGCAAAAATTACCAAGGTAATAGGAAAAACTGCCATAAATGATTCTTTAAGTTTTGCCATAAAATTTTTAAACATAGTCTTATCTTCCCTCCTTGGTTTTAAAAAAATTTACTAAAGTTTTGAACTAACTTAGTAAAAATCTTTTTATATTTAAATATACTTAATAATTACATTATATATAAACATATTTTTTTTTCAAACATTTTTTTATCTTTGTGCAAAATCACATAATAAACAGGCATTTTCTATAACAAAAACACCTTTTATAATATAAAAAACAAAACAAAAAAATATCAAAATAACTATAATAAGATATTGACTTTCTGTATATACATACATATAATAAATTTTGTTGTATTTTACAACAATTTTAATAAGGTGATATATGGACAAATACGATAATAAAATTTTTGAAAAGTTTATGGACATAGCAAAAAGGCTTTTACTTATTCAAGAAGAGACAATTAAACAGCTCGACCTAACGTACGGGTATTACAAAGTTTTAAGTTTTTTACTTGTTGGAAAAAGCCTAAATCAAACTTGTTTAAGTGAAGTTTGTGGCATAGATAAACCAGCTACAAGCCGCTTAATAAACAAGATGTATGAAAATAATCTTATTACAAAAGAATTAAAAAATAATAACAAAAAAAATATTTATATTTCACTGACCGATGAGGGCAAACTAAAAGCCGAAGAAATTAAAAACATTATTACTAAAGCAAGAGAAAAATACTTTAAACCCCTCTCTCAAGATGACAAGCAAATGTTTTTAGAACTTTTAAATAAATCTTTAAAGGAAATATAAAAGGAGGTTAATTAGACAAAATGTTAAAACTTGACAACATAACAAAGACCTATGAAATGGGCGACCTAAAGGTTGAAGCATTAAAAGGAATAAATGTTGAATTTAGAAAAAACGAATTTGTTTCAATCTTAGGACCAAGTGGTTGCGGTAAAACAACCCTTCTAAATATCATTGGTGGGCTTGATAGATACACTTCTGGAGACTTAGTTATTAACAACAAGTCAACCAAAGAGTACAAGGATAAAGATTGGGATACATATAGAAACCACTCGGTCGGATTTGTTTTTCAAAGTTATAATCTTATTCCTCACCAAACAGTTTTAGAAAATGTTGAACTTGCCCTAACTTTATCTGGTGTAACAAAAGAAGAAAGACGCAAAAGAGCAACTGCTGTTTTAGAAAAAGTTGGTTTAAAAGATAAAATTAAAAACAAACCAAACCAATTGTCTGGTGGACAAATGCAAAGGGTTGCAATTGCAAGAGCTTTGGTAAATGACCCAGAAATTATTTTGGCAGACGAACCAACTGGTGCACTTGACTCAACAACAAGCGTTCAAATTATGGAACTGTTAAAAGAGATTTCAAAAGACAAACTTATTATTATGGTTACCCACAACCCAGACCTTGCACAAGAATATTCTTCAAGAATTGTTAAACTGCTTGACGGTGAACTCATAGATGATTCAAACCCTTTTACAAAAGAAGAAGCAAAAAATGAAAAACCTCTTTTAAGTGTCTCTGATGATGAAGACTTAAACAAAACTCAACTTAAAAAGAAAAACAAGAAAAAGAACATGTCTTTCTGGACTGCCCTAACTTTAAGTTTTAAAAACCTTTTAACTAAAAAAGGCAGAACAATTTTGGTTGCCGTTGCTGGTTCAATAGGAATTATTGGTATTGCCCTTATCTTAGCAATATCAAGTGGCTTTTCAACTTATGTAAACAAAATGCAAGAAGACACCTTATCTTCTTACCCAATAACAATACAATCAAAAAATATTGACTTTTCATCTGTTGTTACACAAATGTTTTTAGACCAAAGCGTTGACGAAGATATTGCACACGATAAAGACGGTATTTATGTTAAAGATAATATTTCAAACATCTTAAACAGTGTTGGAAATAGTTTAAGCGCAAATAACCTTAAAAAGTTTTATAAACATATAAACGAAAACTATGATGAAATCAAACCTTATGTAAATGCAATTCAATACACTTATGACATAGGTTTAGAGTTTTTCTCTAATGAAAACAAACCTATTCAGCCAAATAGCACAGCAATTATAGATATGGTTGTAAAATATTCCCTTTTATATTTTGAAGATTTAACACTTACAAATGTTGAAGAAAAACCATATTATGGCTGCACAATCACAAGAACCCCTGTAACCGATTACACTTTTATAGATCAATACCAAGAATTTGGTTATATAAAAGAAGCTCTTGAAAACGATGAAGGTGGAAACACTATTACTCTTAACAGCACACAAGTATTTACTCTTATTTCAAAAATAACAGGCGTTGACTTTACAAGTGGTGCTGGTGGTAATAGTGGAAGCGGTGCTTCTGCAATGGGCTTTTCAAATATGACTATTTTTTATGAAATGATAAACAATGAAGAACTTATTAAATCTCAATACGATTTAATTGGTGAAAACAGCCGTTTCATTGAAAACCCAAATGAAGCTTTATTGGTTTTAGATAAAAATCACGAAGTTGATGACTACATTTTATATTCTCTTGGTTTAATAACTTCTGATCAATTAACAGACACAATGAAAGCAGTTATTAAAGGCTTGCCAAATAACACAAAAGTTGATTATGACAGCATTTTAAATAAAGAATACAAAGTTCTTGCAGAATGCGATTATTATGTTGATAATGGTTCAGGCAATGTTTTTGATTTTAGAACAATTAAAGATTCCAACCCTTCTGCTTACACAAATTATTATTTAAATGCTTTAACAAACACCACAAACAAAGTTAAAATTGTTGGTATTTTACGTCTTAATGATTCAACAGACTCTGGCTCTTTAAATGTTGGCCTTGCCTATGGAAGTGATTTGACAGACACTATGGTTACCTACCAAGCAAACAGTTTAGGTGTTGAAGCTGGAGTTATTGATCCTTTAGCAAAAGATAACCCAGCAAGTATTAAAATTTATGTAAATACTTTTGATTCAAAATCCTATGTTCAAAAATTTATTGATAATTATAACATAAGCGTTGAAAATGAAGACAAAATTTCATACACCGACTTAGTTGGAATTATTATGAGCACAGTTTCAACAATAATTAACGCCATTACTTATGTTTTAGTTGCTTTTGTTGGCGTTTCTCTTGTAGTAAGTTCAATTATGATTGGAATTATTACATATATTTCTGTTATTGAAAGAACAAAAGAAATTGGTGTGTTGCGCAGTGTTGGTGCATCAAAGAAAGATGTAAAAAGAGTTTTCACTGCCGAAAGCTTTATTATTGGTTTAGCAAGTGGTTTGTTTGGAATTTTGGTTTCAGTAATATTTATAATTCCAATAAACTTAGTTTTACAACATTTTACAGGAATTGGTGGCCTTGCTTCCCTACCTGTTTTAGGCGCAATAATCTTAATTGCAATAAGCATATTACTTACTCTTATTGCAGGTTTTATACCAGCAAATGTTGCAGCAAAAAAAGACCCTGTTGTTGCCCTAAGAAGCAATTAAAAATAAAAAGGCTTTGTGTTATACAAAGTCTTTTTTTAATGCATCAAATATACATAAACAAAATATACTAAAATATGGCAAAAACAGACAAGTATGTTTTTTTGCTTTTCTTTTAGCGTAAGTTTTGATAGAATATTGCTTAGTTTTACAGAAAATCAAAATTTTTAAATAATTTTGGTTTTACTTACTAAAATACAATTAAGGAGCTTTTATTTAAAAATGAACAAGGTAGCAATTATCACCGATTCAAATGCAGGCATCTCGCCAGAAGAAGCAAAAGAACTTGGCGTTCAGGTTGTTCCAATGCCATTTACAATAAATGATGAGGACTTTTTAGAGGGTATAACAATGACTCAAGAGGAGTTTTATAAAAAACTTGAGTCTGACCCAGAAATTTTTACTTCTCAACCATCTCTTGCTTACCTTGAAGACTTGTGGGCTGAAACACTTAAAACTTATAAAGAAATAATTTATATACCAATGTCAAGCAGTTTAAGTGGCAGTTACTCAGCAGCAAACATCTTGGCTCAAAACTTTGATAATAAAGTTTTGGTTGTTAAAAATAAAAGAATTTCTGTTACTCAAAAAGAAAGTGTTATTGAATCTCTTTATCTTGCAAGCAAAGGCAAAAAGGCTGCAGATATAAAAGCTTATCTTGAAGAAACTTATGCAAATTCTCGTGTTTATATTATGGTAAACACATTAAAATATTTAAAGAAAGGTGGCAGAATTTCACCAACTGCAGCAGCCATTGGATCATTGCTTAAAATAAAACCTATTTTATACAATGATGGTGGAAAATTTGAAAAACTTGCAATGTGCCTAACCCCTGCTCAAGGTAGAAAAAAAATAATTGACCAAATAAAAAAAGATTTTTCTGAAAAATTTAAAGAAGAATATGAAAACAATAAAATAGTAATTTCTGTTGCCCATACTCAAAATGAAGCTGATGCTTTAAAAATGAAAGACGAACTTATTAAAGCTTTTCCAAAAGCAACTTTTAAATTTGTAGATCCTCTTTCATTAAGCGTTGCTTGCCATATTGGTCCAGGAGCTTTAGGTATTGGTTTTTCAGTAAACAACTATTTGCAATAACAATAAAAACAAAAGAGGGAGAAATTATTTATGACACCAGAATGGTTTAAAAAACAAATAGAAGCAATTAAAAACAACCAAAGCACAAAAACTTATGCTGAATTACTTGAAACAGCAAACAAAACTTTAAAACAACTAGAAATTCCTGGTGGAACTTACAAGCCACCTCTATCACCAGAAACTCAAGCTAAATACATTGAAGAAATAACTAAAATTAAAGTTTTTCTTGAAAAACAAATTTAATTAAAGGATTTTCCTTAGCAATAATAAAAAAAGGTTGTGCGAAACTGCTCAACTTTTTTTTATTACTCGCCTATTTTAGATAAAATTATTTAACAAAATAAAAAATAACCCCACAAGACTTGTTGACAAAACAACAAGTCTTAAATATAATTGTCTTGTTGATTTTTCAACAAGTGGGGATATTTATGGAAAAAAGATTTGAAACTTTTACTGTTTTAATAAGCAACATCAATAGAAGTATACGCAAAATAAAAACAGAAGAAATGGCAGAATTTAATTTAAAAAGCCCACATGTATCTTGCATTTATTATTTATATAAAAAAACAACTCTTACTGCAAAAGATTTATGCGATGTTTGTGATGAAGACAAAGCTGCAATATCAAGATCTATTGATTACTTAGAAAAAAACAACTATTTAACTTGTTCTTCAAATGCAAAAAAAAGATACAAAGCTTACTTAGAATTGACCCAAAAAGGCAAAGAAGTTGGACAAATAATTGCAAATAAAATTGATAATATTTTAAACATTGCAAGCGGAACTTTAAGCGAAGAAGATAGAATAATCTTGTATAAGAGTTTATCTTTAATAAATAATAATCTACAAAAATTTTGTGAAAATTATGAGGAGAAATAAAAAATGGCAATTAAACTTATAATTGATTCTGCTTCAGATATAAATCAAGAAGAAGCAAAAAAACTTGGAATTATTATGATGCCTATGCAAATCACTTTTGGTGATGAAGAATTTGAAGATGGTGTAACATTACTACCTCAACAATTTTATGAAAAACTTATTGAAAGCAATGACATTCCTAAAACCAGTCAAATAACACCTTTTAGATTTGAAGAAGAATTTGAAAAACATGTTAAAAATGGAGATGAAGTTATTGCAATAACAATTTCTTCAAAACTTTCAAATACATATAACGGCGCAAAACAAGCAGCAAAAAAGTTTGAAGGCAAAGTTTTTGCAATTGATAGTCTAAACGCTTGCATTGGAGAGAGATTGCTTGGAATGTATGCATTAAACCTCATTAACAAAGGAAATTTAACTGTTCAAGAAATTGTAAATGAGTTAAACGAAAAGAAGAAAAAAATTCATGTTTTAGCAATGATCAATACTTTAAAATATTTAAAGAAAGGCGGCAGAATTTCTGCTATGACTGCCTTTGCTGGAGAAATGCTTTCAATTAAACCTGTTGTAGGTATTGTAAACGGAGAAGTTAAAGTTATTGGCAAAGCTATGGGTAGTAAAAAAGCAAATAACCTCCTTAACCAATTAGTTGATAAAACAAACGGTATAGATTTTGATATGCCTTTTGGAACAATTTGGTCTGGTTTAGACGACTCAACCTTACAAAAATATATTGAAGACAGCAAACATATTTGGGAAGGCAAAACAAACAATGTCCCAGCATATATTCTAGGAGGAACAATTGGAACACATATTGGCCCTGGAGCTGCAGGCGTTGCTTTTTTTGAAAAATAATTTTGTTAAATTTCTTTATTTAACCACACTTTATAACTTTATAAACAAAAAAAAAGAGAGTATAAATTTTACTCTCTTTTTTATTTATTGGGCTTGGTTAACACCTAAAATTGTTGTCATATCTTGTTGTAAAAGCGGGGCGGAAATTGTGTTATTAAAGTTTTGTAAAAAAGTTTCATCACTAGGAACGCCTGCATTATTTGCTGCTTCCATTAAAGCACCATAAATTTGGCTTTCTTGTGGAAAAACAAGCTCTAAATTTGGGTTTATTTGACTTTTTATAAGTGGTTCAAGTATTTCTCTTTCATGAGCAAAAATTCCACCCACAAGGCCAACTACAGCCTCAGTTTTAGTTCCTATACCGTTATGTGCATTATTAATTAAATTTGCAACATTTGTTGCTTGATTTTCAACAATTCCTACTGCTACTTGATCATAAGCTCTATAAGCATCAAATACAACAGGGGCGAGTGAAGCAACCTTAGATGCACCACCAGAATAAATTTCTTTTAAACTATCAAACACTGGCTTTTGCAACTTTTGTTCTAACATATCTGTGATAATTGTTGACTTGCCGGTTTTATTAATATGTGCCTTGGCTGCCAAAACAGCATCTCTGCCATAATCATAGCCACTACCACCATTATCAAACATATATCCCCAACCACTAAGTTGTGGGTTTGGCAAAATTTGTCCATCTTTTTTAACAGAAACATTTGAACCTGTTCCTGCAATAACAACTATGCCATTTGGAGCATGCTTTACGCCTGTATTAATAGCATTTAACTCATCACCATGATTAGAAAAATTTATTTTTTCAAAATATCTTGGTTTAAAGTAATCATAAATCATTTGTTGATTTCTGCCATTTACACCACCAGCCAAGCCAAAGAAACCTCCTGCCACTTCAATGTTGTTTTTATCTGCTACTTTAAATATATCTTTTACACCGGCAACTAAAGTTAAAAAAGCTTCTTCATAAGAAACTGAGTTTAAATTTGTTCCAGAATAAACACTTCTTGTTAAAACATTACCGTTTGTATCAGTAAAAATAAATTCTGTTTTTGTTCCGCCACCATCAACTGCAATTAAGCCTTTCATATTTATTTTTCCCTCTTTTTTTAAATTTTTCCCTTGCACATAATACCATAAAATCGCCCATATGTAAAGATGCAACTTTTTTAAACAGTATATAAAAAATAAAGCCACTCGCTTGAGTGACTTTACTTGGTAGGACTCAGTCCTTCTAAATAGAACTTTTAACCTTTAACCAAATTATAAGTTTGTTTGATTAAATCTTTTACAACTTCCATATTTGTATTTTCATCAAAACGCAATGCATATTGAGCCGCAGTCCATCCTCTATTTGAAATGTCATAAGTTAATTCTGCCGGATCATTTATTTTGCCTCTTTTAGCATTTAAAACAATTTCTAAAGAATTCTCTTTAGGCCACACAGAAACAACATTATGTTTATTTCCCTTTTTAAACCCAATATAATTTTTTAATGGGTTTATTATTAACTTATTATCAATTTCAAATAAAATATCTTTTATTTTTTCATATAAGCTTCTTATATAAGTGTTATTAGGAAACAATGATTCTAAAGAATATTCTGCTGATACTTGATTTGTCTTTTCTGGATCATTAAAAAACTTATTATCTTTATATTGAACAAGTTTATCAGTTCTACCATGAATTTGAGCCATTGCTTCGAGTATTGCATAAGCATCCCATGGTTCTATTTCAAAGAACTCTCTATTCTCTGTTAACCTTAATTCTGGGTTAAGTTTTTGAATTAAATTATGAAAAGATTTATCTGGGATTCCATTAGATGCAGGAACTTCATATGTTGCATAAACTTCAAATGGAGTTGGAACAGATGTGTTATATAAAGATTTTAACCTTTGTTCAAGATTTTCTGTATATCCTATTTTAACCCAATTAGATTTGTGAAAAGCTTCATTTGTTAAAATATAAATATAACCCACTTTATTATTCATTTGCATCTCCTATTTTTAAAATAAAAAAAGTCTAAATCGTTGGTTCGATTTAGACTTCCTTTGGTAGGATTGAGTGGACTCGAACCACCGACCCCCACCTTATCAGGGTGGTGCTCTAACCGGCTGAGCTACAATCCTATATATATAAAAAAGACTTTGTTATTACCGGTTAATATAACAAAGGCTTTAATGGTGGAGATAGTCGGGCTCGAACCGACGACCTCCTGCGTGCAAGGCAGGCGCTCTAGCCAACTGAGCTATACCCCCATATTTATTAAAGCCTTATTATAATAACAAAAACAAAAACGCTTGTCAATGATAAAAACAAAATTTTTTATATATTTTTTAAGCTTTTTTTAATGTCAAATAAATATTTGTTCCATCACTTTCAAAAGTGAAGTATGAGCAACCTGTTACAACATCAACAAGACCTTGTGTATCTTCCCCACCAAACAAAACTTTTGCAAAAGTTTTGCTTATGTTTTCTGGCAAAAGATCACTTGCTCCCAACAATTTATCAGCCAACTCTAAAATACCTTTTGATTGTTCTTCGGTTAAGTTGTTAATTAAAACAGATTTGCTTTCTACTAAAAATTGATCAGGTGAAGATAATTGCATTGAAATTTTGAAATTGCTAGTAACATAAATTGTATCTGGTATTAAACCTGAAATGAAATCAACAATAGAATTATTTTCACCAGCAATAACTTTTTTAAATTCAACAAAGTCTGCTTTTGCAACCACTTGAACATCTGTTGAGATAGTTCCTGCATTTTCTTCAAAAGAACTAAAAACAATTTGTTTTACGCTTATATATTTTGAAAAGTCAGCATCTTCTGAATAAATATTTTTAATAAACAAGTTTACAATACTTGCAAATTGTTCGTCAGTAAGCCTTATATCAGCAGTTAAATTTGCTGCAGAAAATTTTGTTTTGTCAAATTGATAATTACCCTCAGCGTCTTCAGTGTAAATATCGTTTGTTCCAAACATAACAGCAAGCCCATCAACGGCATCTTGATTGTCGTATGGTCTTGTAACGATTGTGCTTTCGTTTGGTTTTGCATTAAGTAAATCAATTTTTTTCTTTATATCAAAAATATCAATACCTAAAGCAAATCTTAAATAGCAATAAGCAGCAACGATAAGTAAAAGAATACAACCAACAATCGTGCCTATTATTTTAAAAATTCCACCAACTAAACTTTTTTCTTTTTGAGAGCTCATAAAAGTTTTCTCCTTAATTTTACAATATATTATTGCATTTTTTTATTTTTAAAACAAGCACTTTATTAAAATGTTTTAGCTGGTTTTATCAAGCATAAACACTATATATTTATATAATAACTTAAAAATTCTTTTAGTTATTTTGCCCATTGACTGACCAAAGTTTGTGTGTTAACATTTTGTTAATTATGAAAGACAAATGCTATTTAACAACTGCAAATAAATTTTTAATAGTTGAAACAATTTCGTTTCAACCATATTTTAGTCTTTCTATCAATAATAAACTAACTGCCTAAAACTGTTTGGAGGAATACCCCCTCTAAGCAGTTTTTTTTAAAGTGAAAAATTTTAGGGAGAAAATTATTATGGAAAACAACCAAAACTTAAAACATTATAACAGAGGTCTTTATACAGGTGCTTTTGACCTACTTAACATTGGCCACATAAGAGGAATACAAAATGCTGCCGCAAGATGCGATCAGCTTATTGTTGCTGTTTCTACTGATGAAGTTATTAAAGATTATAAACACCGTGATCCTGTTTTGCCTTATGAACATAGAGCTGAAACAGTTGCAGCAATTAAAGGTGTTTCAATGGTTGTTCCTCAAACAGACTTATATGATAAATTAGATATGAGTTTAAAACTTGGTTGCGATGTAATTTTCTCTTGTGATGAATATTTAATGAGTTCTTACCCAGATCCTGAAAAAATGACACCAAAAGAAATTGCCGGTGTTGAGCGTTGGCAACAATTTGAAAAAGAAGTTGCTGAATATGGTATTGATGTTGTTTATTTACCAAGAACACAAGGCATTTCTTCAACAGATATCAAAACCAAAATTGCCGAACAAAACAATCTTCAACAACCTCAAGGCGTAATGCTTTATAGCGAGGGTGAATGTTGCTGTGAAAGTGCTGTTGTAATGTAAAAAGATAAAAATTAAAAAAAATTCCTCTTGCAAAAAACTTAAAATGCGTGTATAACCATATAGTGATCACACTGATTACACAAAAATGCTCTAATCAGAGGGTTAAAACAAATGAATAAACATAATATTCCAAAACCTATCAAAGGGTATAGATATACCAATGAGGAGATTCTTCAATACTTTAGGGACTTAGAAACATCGCCAAAAGCAGATGGGGGTAAGCCATACCACCGAGGAGTTTTAACAGGAGCATTTGACCCATGGCACTTCTGTCACGGGAGAGCTATACAACAAGCAGCACAGTTGTGTGATCAACTTATAGTAGCTGTTTCTGACGACCATGTTATAGATGGATATAAAGGCAGACATTATATGCCTCTTGAGCAAAGATTGGAGGCAATTAGTTATATTAAAGGGGTAACCCTAGCCATACCACAATACGACCTATATAATAAGGTTGAAATGCTTCAAAATTTGGGTGCTGATGTGCTTTTTAGTTGCGAAGAGTATCAAAGATCGTTTTATGAAGATGAGAGCTCTATGACCCCAAAAGAAAGGGCTGGCGTTGAAAGATGGGAGCGTTTTGAAGAAGAAGTTGGTGCAGTTGGTATTGATGTTGTTTACTTACCAAGACACGAGGAAATGTCTTCAACAAAAATGAAGGAACTACTTATTAAGCAAAATAACTTACAAGAACCTCAAGGAATAATGCTTTATAGTGAGGGTGAATGTTGTGGTGAGGCTTCAGTTTGTTTATAAAATATATAAAGTAACTACAATTTAAAAATATTTTTAAAAAAATAGTTGACAACTATGCTCTTTTAAATTATAATTCTTTTGCTAGTATTTTTGGTGGCGTAGCTTAGTTGGTTATAGCACTCGGTTCATACCCGGGAGGTCGTAAGTTCGAGTCTTACCGCCACTACCAAATTTTTTTCAAATTTGGACTTGCAAAAGATAAATATGGTCCCGTGGTCAAGCGGTTAAGACATCGCCCTTTCACGGCGGTATCATGGGTTCGAATCCCGTCGGGATCACCAAACGAAAAAACAAGCATAAAAGTGCTTGTTTTTTTATTTTCTATTCATAATCAAATTTGACACTTTAAATGAAATGTCTTATACTATAAATAGATTAAAGGGGTGTTATTATTATGACTGATTATGAAGTTTATATGTCTCAAGTTTTAGCTCAAACAAGTGAAAAACTTTCACAATTCAATGGCAACCAAGCAGAAATAATTGCTGATATTGCCTCAAGAGCAAAAGGATCTTTAGTTTTACCACAAGAAGATCAATTTTTATTGGGCGGATTATTAGGATCAATGCTTCACCAACAATATTGTGATGGTAGAAGAAGAGAAACTCCAACAGAAAACGGTTTACCTAACGAACCAAGAATTAAAGTATTAACAAATCCTATGGATGCTGAATTTGCAAACAAAGTTTTAAGTGGTGAAATTCCACAATCTGCAACAGTTTACACTGTAGGCCCTGTAGTACATATGGATATTGCAAATACACCTTTTGAACAACTTTCACCTTATTGGCAAAAAGATAACTTTGGTGCAGGTATGTGTGCTGCACGTTCAATTTTAACTAACTGGGAAGGTTTGACTCACTCAGACCCAACTGTTAGAAAATTTGTAACTGTTAGCGTTGCAAACGGAATTCACGAATCTTGGATCGGCAGAGGAAATGTTGGTGAGTGGAACGCAAACCTTGATACAGCATACATAAATCTTCCTGTTGACGAACAAGCAAAAGACCTAACCCACTTTACAATGGCAGAAGGCTTAATTGGAGCTTTAGTTCAACAAATGGAACAAGTTGAAGGTGCAACTCCTACTTTGCCAAAAGCACAAGCAGATGGAACTATCCCACCAATTGCAGCTCCAACCGAAACACCTGCTGAAGCTTAACATTTTTAATAACAAAAAAAAGAAGGTTAAAAACTAACCTTCTTTTTTTTGTGTTTTTTATTATTTGTTCATTGCTTGAGAAAGAGCAACTGATACTGATACAGTAGCACCAACCATTGGGTTGTTACCCATACCAATAAGACCCATCATTTCTACGTGAGCAGGAACTGATGATGAACCAGCAAATTGAGCATCACTGTGCATTCTTCCCATAGTATCTGTCATACCATATGAAGCAGGACCTGCAGCCATGTTGTCTGGGTGCAATGTTCTTCCTGTGCCACCACCTGAAGCTACTGAGAAATATTTTTTGCCTTGTTCAAGTCTTTCTTTTTTATAAGTTCCAGCAACTGGGTGTTGGAAACGAGTTGGGTTTGTTGAGTTACCTGTAATAGAGATATCAACATTTTCAAGGTGCATAATTGCAACGCCTTCTCTAACATCGTTAGAACCATAGCATCTTACTTGTGCTCTTTCACCTTTTGAATAAGGGGTTTCTTTAACAACATTAACTTTGCCTGTTGCAAAGTCAAATTCGGTTTGAACATAAGTAAAACCATTGATACGTGCAATAATTTGAGCAGCATCTTTGCCAAGACCATTTAAGATAACTCTTAATGGTTTTTTTCTTACTTTGTTTGCGCTTTTTGCAATACCAATAGCACCTTCTGCAGCAGCAAAAGATTCGTGGCCTGCAAGGAAAGCAAAACATTCTGTTTCTTCACTTAAAAGCATATTGCCAAGGTTACCATGGCCAAGACCTACTTTACGGTCATCAGCAACTGAACCAGGAATACAGAAAGATTGTAAGCCTTCACCTAAGCATTTTGCAATTTCGTTTGCTTTTTTAACATTTCTTTTAATAGCAAGAGCAGCACCAACAGTGTAAGCCCAGCATGCATTTTCAAAGCAAATAGGTTGAATACCTTTTACAATGCCTGCAACATCAACGCCAAGGTCATCGCATAATTTTTTTGCTTCGTTAAGGTCTTTAATACCGTTATCGTTTAAAACTTTGTTAATTTGATTTATTCTTCTTTCATAACTTTCAAACATATTCTTTTCCTCCCTTACTATCCTTATTCTTCCCTTGGGTCAATGGTTTTTACAGCATCATCCATTCTGCCGTATTTTCCACTTGCCTTTTTGATAGCTTCAAGAGGTTCAATACCCTTTTTGATGTTTTCCATCATTTTTCCAAGGTTAACAAATTCATAACCAATAATTTCGTTGTTTTCGTCAAGACCGATTTTTGTAATATAACCTTCAGAAAGTTCCAAATATCTTGGTCCTTTAAGTTTTGTGCTATAGCATGTTCCAACTTGGCTTCTGTGACCTTTACCAAGATCTTCAAGACCAGCACCAATTGGTAAGCCATCTTCTGAGAAAGCTGATTGGCTTCTTCCATAAACGATTTGTAGGAAAAGTTCTCTCATAGCAGTATTTATTGCATCACAAACAAGGTCTGTGTTTAATGCTTCTAAAATAGTTTTTCCAACCAAAATTTCACTTGCCATAGCAGCAGAGTGTGTCATACCTGAACAACCAAGTGTTTCAACAAGTGCTTCTTCAATAATACCATCTTTGATATTAAGTGTAAGTTTGCAAGCACCTTGTTGAGGTGCACACCAGCCAACACCGTGTGTTAAGCCTGAAATATCTTTAATTTCTTTTACTTTAACCCATTTTGCTTCTTCTGGAATAGGAGCTGGGCCATGGTTTGCGCCTTTTTTAACAACGCACATATTTTCTACTTCTGATGAATAGTTCATAAAACCCCCTAAATAATGTGTTTTTTAACATAGATGATTTTAACATTTTGAAATTTAAATGTAAACAAAAAAATATTTATTGTCTTTAAAATAAAGACTTTTATGCGTTTTATAAAATAAAAAGCCTAGAACAAACTAGGCTTTTAAATTTATTTTATTGTTTTTTTCTTCTAAAGTCTTCTCTGCCTCTAATTGTATGGTCAAGAGTTTTCTTACGCATTCTAATTGTAACAGGTGTGATTTCCAAAAGTTCATCTTCATCAAGCATATCAAGATATTGTTCCAAGCTTGGTTTTTGAACTGGTTCAAGACGCAAAGCATCATCACTTGAACTTGAACGAGTGTTTGTTAAGTGTTTTGTTTTGCAAACATTAACAACAATATCATCAACTCTTGGGTTTGTTCCAACAATCATACCACCATAAACTTTTTCACCAGGTCCAATAAACAATTTTCCGTGTTGTTGTGAATAGAATAATCCATATTGAACAGCTTCGCCTGTTTCGTAAGCAACAAGCATACCATAGTTTCTTCTTGTTAGGTTGCCTTTAAATTCTTGATATTCATGGAAAACACTGCTCATAATACCTTCACCATTGGTATCTGTTAAGAATTGCCCCTTATAACCAAACAATCCTCTTGCAGGAATTAAATATTCAAGCCTTGTTCTACCATTATGGCTAGACATATTTGAAAGTTCACCTTTTCTTGCACCTAATACACTAATAACATTACCAGCTTTATCATCAGGCAAATCAACAACAAGTCTTTCAATAGGTTCATATTTTTTGCCATCAATTTCTTTATATAAAACTCTTGGCATACTTACTTGGAATTCATAACCATCTCTTCTTAAATTTTCCATAAGAATTGATAAGTGCATTTCGCCTCTACCTAAAACTCTAAATGTATCGGCATTGTCTGTATCATAAACTTTTAAGCTTAAGTCTTTAACAGCCTCTTTAAACAATCTGTCTCTTAATTGTCTACTTGTGCAATATTTTCCTTCTTTGCCAGCAAATGGGCTGTTATTAACCATAAAACTCATTTCAACACTTGGTTCGCTAATTTTAACAAAAGGAAGAGTATCTACGTTGTCTTTATCACTTAAAGTATCACCGATTGTAATATCATCAGCACCAGCAATACAAACAATATCACCTACTTTTGCTTCTTGAACAGTAGATCTTTTTAAACCAACAAATTCAAACATATTTTGAACTTTAAAAGGAATATTCTTTGCTTCATCATGATAATTTGTAATAACTAAGTTTTGGTTGATTTTTAATGTGCCTTGTTCAATTTTACCAACAGCAAGTTTTCCTAAGAAATCGTTTTGTTCTGTTGAGCTTACAAGCATTTTAAATGGTTTTTCTTCATCACCTTTTGGACAAGGAATATGTGAAACTATTGTTTCAAATAAAGGTGTCATATCTTTGCCTTCACCATCTGGTGTTAATGAAGCAATACCAGCTCTTGCAGAAGCATAAACAATTGGGCTATCAAGCTGTTCATCACTTGCATTTAAGTCAAGCAACAATTCCAAAACTTCATCAGCAACTTCGCCAAGTCTGGCGTCTTTTCTGTCAATTTTGTTAATAACAATAATAACTTTATGGTTAAGTTCCAAAGCCTTTTCTAAAACAAATCTTGTTTGAGGCATTGGACCTTCATAAGCATCAACAACAAGCAAAACGCCGTCAACCATTTTTAAAACCCTTTCAACTTCACCACCAAAGTCTGCGTGGCCAGGAGTGTCAACAACGTTAACCTTAATATCTTTATACATAAAAGAAGCGTTTTTACTTAAAATTGTAATGCCTCTTTCTCTTTCAATTGCGTTAGAGTCCATTACTCTATCTTCAACTTCTTGGTTTTGCCTAAAAGCGCCACCTTGTTTTAATAATTCGTTAACCAAACTTGTTTTACCATGGTCAACGTGAGCAATAATTGCAACGTTTCTTACTTTGTTATTTTCCATTTTCTCTTCCCTTTTTAACTTTTCCTAAAGTTTTTAAATCTATCTAATATTGTAAACTGCATCATTTTAACATAAAACAAGTTAAAATAAAAGACTTTTTTTGCTTTGTTTTTTATTTTATTTTTTTGCAAATTTTAAACGTAATTATAAATGAAAAAGCAAAGAATGTTTTTCTTTGCTTTTTTTATTTTAATAATCAAATTCCCAAACCCAAATACATTTTTCGGTTGTTTGTCTTTTGTTGTTTTCATCCATATAAGTGTAAGTTTTAATTTCTTTTAAATAAGCTCCCAAACTTTCATATACCCTTCTTGTTTTTTCATCTTTTGGAGAACAAGTAAAGTAAAGAATTTTTGAAGAGTGGTGTTTTGCAACATTTTTAACTAATTTGCAACACTCATATTTTACAGATGGCAAGTCATAACCTTCTTGCAATTCAAAACTTACATTACCACTATGGCTTTCAATTGATTCAGGAACAACACTGTAATTAACTGTGCCCACAACATCTTCTTTATCATGCAACATAACATTAAAGCAATATGTTGGAAACTTAGACTTTGATGAAGCCGCTGTTGTTAATATAAGTTGAAGATCAACAATTTCCCCTTTAATTTTTCCAAATTTATCTGTAGCAAACCTAAAGTTTTTATCTTCAACATTTGATTCAGTTTCTTTTGTAATTTCAAAATTATAAGGAACATCTAGTGATGTATCTAAAACCATTAAATCTTTTGGAGGGTTAATTCTTCCAATACAATAGTCAAGTGCTTGGCTTGTTAAATGACAAGGAACAATATTGCACTTCCCTTTATATTCACGCATTAAATGTATACCATCAATAATGTTAAAGTGTTTGTTTGAGATATCTGTTCCTGCCATATCAACAAAAGCCATATCGCTGTTGTCTATCATAGTTTGTAAATTTGGACAATAATTTGTATCTCCGGTGAAAGAAATTGTTTTTCCACCCTTTTCCTTTAACATATAACCATAACACAAAGTTGAGCCATGATCCATTTTAAAAGAAGAAATTTCAAAATCATTATACTTAAATGTTCCCATTGTTGAGGCATCAACAAATTTAATGTATTTTTCAAAATTAAGTTTTTTAAATGTGTCTTCGCTCATACCAAGTTCACACAAAGTTTTAATACGTTGTTCTCCACCAGGAGGGCAAATAATAACAGCACTTGTGTTTGGATTTTTTTCCGAAGCAATCTTCCACATTAAGTGAACAACATCAAAATAGTGATCTAAATGGTAGTGTGTAATTAAAATAAGTTTAATTCTTTCAATTTTTTCATGGTGTAAAAGTTTGTTAGAACTTTTTAAAAGTTGTTTTAAAGTTCCTGAACCTGGATCAACAATAATATCATCGTTGATTAAATAACTTGCACAAGCACGTTTTGTCCAAATACAACCTGTTCCTAAAATAGTGATTTTCATTAAAAATAACCCTTTTATGTTTTTATCTATCAAAAAAAATATACTAAATTATAAAATTAAAATCAAACAAAGTTTAACTGTTTTTAATTTTTAACTTTAAAATGCTTAAAAAACTAATACCCCTAAATGCTCTAATAAAATTTTTAATCCCATCAAAATTAAAATAACTCCACCTGTAATTTCTGCAGGTTTTTTAAATCTGCTTCCAAAAATATTGCCAATAAAAACACCCAAGCAGCACAACACAAAAGTTGTTACACCAATTATCGCACCTGCTCCAAAAATATTTGTATCTAAAAACGCAAATGTTATACCAACGGCCAAAGCATCAATGCTTGTTGCAATTGATAAAACCAATAATTCTTTTATATTTAATTTTTCGTTTGTTTTAATTGTTTTTATTTTTTCTTTTTTAACATTTTTATCTTCTTGCTTTTCACTATTTACAACTATCTTTATTTCATTTTCTTCTTTATCTTCTTTAAATGCTTCAAAAATCATTTTTGCACCTAAAAAGCCTAGTAAAACAAAAGCAATCCAATGGTCAAAAGAAACAACATAACTTTCAAAACTAACACAAACATAATAACCTAAAACAGGCATAGCAAATTGAAAAAAAGCAAAAAAGAAAGCAATAGTTATCATTTGCCAAATATTTAATTTTTGCATAGCAAGACCTTTGCAAACAGATACTGCAAAAGCATCCATTGAAAGACCAATTCCAATAGCAAATATTCCCCAAAAGCTCATAAAAACTCCTAAAATTTAATAACAAGATTATAATACAAAACTAAAAATATTTATACCAAAAATATATATTTTTTTAAAATGATAATCTTTATCTTAAATATTTAAAAAACAACAATACTTTAATTATATTTTTTAACTTTAATTCTTATTATAAAAACAAAAAAACAGGATTATTTTTTACCCTGTTTTTTATTTAATTTTAATCAATCATTTTGTGTTCTAAATCAAAATCTTCTTCAGCCTCTTCAACCTTCATTGCAAAATGTTTTCTAAATTTTTTAGAAGCAACAAATTCTTCACAAATTTGTTTTGCTTTTTGCATTTTTTGGTTATATTCTTCTTGAGTAATTTTTCCAACTCTTAGTAAGTAATCGCCATAGTAGTAATCTTGTAAATCTGTTTCGCCAGAGTGAACACCTGTTTGTTTAAATACTGCTTCAAATGTTTTAAAGAAAACTTTTGTATCCATTTTTAAAGACATTTGTTCAACATAAATTCTATCATACTCAAAAGAGCTTTCCCAAGTATTATTGTTTCTACCATTAACGTGAGACAATGCTGTTAAACCAGGTCTTACTTTAAGTGATTGAACTGAACTGTCATAAAAAATAACATCTTTAACAAGTCTTGGTCTTGGACCAACAATACTCATATCACCTTTAAGAATATTTATAAGTTGTGGTAATTCATCAATACTTGTTTTTCTAATAAATTTACCAAATTTTGTAACACGTTGTGAATCTGGTAAAAGGTTACCGTTTTTATCAGTTTTGTTTGACATACTTCTAAACTTATAAAGCATAAAGATTTT
The DNA here is from genome assembly GCA_045637945.1 of Clostridia bacterium. Lineage (GTDB taxonomy): Bacteria > Bacillota > Clostridia > Christensenellales > UBA1242 > UBA7862. The sequence continues at coordinate 17,068 of JAZUAI010000042.1, read as the reverse complement.
TCCATCTTTGCCAGGTCTTGGTTGTTTAAAAATAACCGGTGCCCCATTAAAGATTGCTGTGAGTAAACATAAAATCAACAAAATAGGAGATAGCACAATAAGTGCTACCAAAGATATGAATATATCACAAAATCTTTTAAAAAATTTATACATACCTTAACCCTTTTTTCTTGAAAGTTAACTATTAAATAATAGCACAACGCAAATATTAAAAGCAAGTATTATTTATGTTTTTATTTTAACCAAAATAAACAAATATATAGTTTGTTTTATTTTTAAGTTTTAATTGTTGTTACTTACTTCTTCCTTTTTTAATTTATGTTTTTTTATTGCTTTTTTAATAAACATAAACAAAGCTGCCAATAAAATTATTACAATTAAAATGTAAAATAAAAGAAGAGTTGCATCACCAAATAAACTTGATAATAATGTAATAATTAAACCTGCAATTACATTACCTAAAATTACAGATAAACAAGTCCACCAAAAACCAAGACCTAAAGCGATACCCAAACAAGTTCCTGTCCAAACACCAGTTAATGGCAAAGGAATAGCAACAAAACCAAAAACACCTAGTAATTTTAAGAAAAACTTTTTATCATAAACAATTTTTTTCTTTTTTGCTTTTTCTGTTTTATTTTCAACACTTTCAACAACTTCATCTTGTGTTTTTTGTTCAACATCTTGCTCAATTTTATCTTTTTGTTTGTTTACTTTTGCCTCAATTTTTTCACCAAGACGTTTAAAAAGTTTTGTCTTTTTAAGCCAGTTAATAATTGGAGTATAAATAAGAGCCAAAATAGGAACAACCATACAACTTCCCAATAAACCATAAGCAAAAGCTGTCCAGTATGGAAGAGCTGCACTTCCCCAAATTTGAGGTGACATTGCAAAAGGAATTGAGCCTTTAAGCTCAATAACAGGAATTGCTGAGATTAAAATTGTTGCAAGAACAACATTATTACCAAAAAGCGTAGAAAATATATTTTCAATAAACTCTGTCATAACTTCCTCTTTTAAAGAAATTAAAAAAGCTTTTATTTGTAATAAAATAAAAGCCTCTTTTTATTTTTAAATTAGTTTCCGCAAGTTTGATCACAAGCAGCTGTTAAACCCATATCTTCTGGATATTGACCTTGTTTAACCAATTCTGCAAGAGATTCAACAACTTTTGGTTTATCAGATCTGTGTGTAACACCCAACCAACAACATTCAACAGGTATTACTTCTGTTGTTGCTTGACCTTCGGCAATTTGATCAAACATAACATCTTGAATTAAACACTCACATTTTGACAAATCATCTTTATTTTTATCTAAAAAATTTGAAAAACCTTGTTCAAGATAATTAAAGAAATCTGAGTGAAAGCAAATCATATTCATTGAAACTGGATGATCAGCTGAAACTTCAAAAGGAGGTTCGCCTGATAATGGAGAAGCAACAATATGTTCACCAATTCTTTCTACACTGCTTTCTACCATGCCAGAAAGTTTTCCATCTTCAACTTCACAAATACCTCTTTTTACAGCACCGTTTTCTGTTAATGTGTTACCTACTTGATAACCAATTAAACCATAAGTTGAAGTATTTGGTGTGTTATCCATAAATTGTGCAGCGGTTTCAAAGGCTTCTTTGCCATAAAAATCATCTGCATTAATAATTGTAAAGTTGCCTTGAACTTTATCTTTTGCACATAAAACAGCATGAGCTGTTCCCCAAGGTTTTGTTCTGTCTGCTGGAACTGCAGGAACATAATCACTCATTCCTTGAAAAGCATAATCAACTTCAATGCTATTTGAAACTCTATTTCCTACTGTGTTTTTAAAAATATCTAAATTTTCTTCTTTAATAACAAAAACAACTTTGTTAAATCCTGCTTGAACTGCATCATAAATTGAGTAGTCAATAATAAAATTACCGTTTTTATCCATTGGTTCAATTTGTTTTAAACCACCAAATCTACTACCCATACCAGCAGCTAAAATAAGCAATGTTTTATCTTTTGTTTCCATCTTTATCCCCCTAAGATTTTTTATATATTAACACATAATTATTTTTTCCACAAGACTTTTGGATAAACACCTTGTTCAACAAGTTGTTTTATACCATTGCTTACTTTGTAATAATCATCTTTGTAGGTTAAACCATACCAATTATCTTTTGTTTTTAAAACTTTAATATGACCTTCTTTATCTGAAATATAGTTAGATAAAATAGTTGTTATAAAGTATTCACAAGTACTTAAATCTTTTTTATTTACATTTAAAAATTCTTCAAACCCATTTTGTAAATAATCAAATAACTTTGGCGTAAAACCAAATAGGTTTACCGAAACTAAAGTATCAGGCAAAATTTCTTCTGGCACCATAGTTGTAAGAGGCTTTTTAAGAATTTTGTTTTCAACAACATCAATTTGACTTTCTGTTATCCCTCTTAAATTTCCGTTTTCTATTTCACAAACACCTCTTTTAACACAACCGTTTTCAGTTAATGTGTTTGCAATTCCGTATGCAACCAAAGCAAAATTCTTTTTATTTTCTCTATCTTTTAAAAAGTTATACACTTGTTTTATTGCATCTCTACCATAAAAATCATCTGCATTTATTACAGCAAAATTTTTATCAACTTTATCTTTTGCACACAATATTGCATGCCCTGTTCCCCATGGCTTTAATCTTTGAATATTCAAATATCCGTTAGGAACATAACTATTTGAATTTTGAAAAGCATATTCAACTTTTATTTGTTTTTCAATTCTTTTGCCAACAGTGTTTTTAAAAAGATCTAAGTTTTCTTCTTTAATTATAAAAACAACTTTGTCAAAACCTGCTTGGATAGCATCATAAATTGAATAGTCTATTATAAAATTGCCATTATTATCAATAGGTTCTAATTGTTTTAAACCACCAAACCTACTGCCCATACCTGCTGCTAGTATTACTAAATTCATTTTTATTTTCCTTCTTCTGCTGGTTGACCTACAGTAAAACCATTTAAGCTTTCAACCATATGCAAATCTGCTGTGTCATTACCAAAACTATCAACTACCAAAATCACATCTTCTGTAGTAACCATTGTTGAGATTGTGTTAACTTCTTTTTCTTCTACTCTAACTTTAATGTTTGAAGTTGATTTTTTGTATGTATAAAGATTTTCTGCTTTTTCTGGTTCTGCTAAATCTAATTCAAAATCAAAATTCAATAAAGCTAAATAATAACTGCTGTCCTCAACATATGTTTTTGTTGCCAAATCAAGTTTATAAATTTTATGGGTTTCTAAGTCTGCATCATATTTAATATAATAGTAATCTGTTTGTGTAGAAACTCCACTGTTGTATTTTTCAACCTTTACACTATAGTCAAAAGTTTTATCTTTTTTTGTTGTATCAATTTCTTCACCCTCGCCTTCAATTATTGCTGGTGGGTTTTCCATTTTAATTGCTGTTGTTTTTGTATAAGTTGTATCTACAACATCTGATTTATAAACCATATATGATTTTTCTTGTTGAAGAGTTCTCATAAAAGTTTCAACTGTATAATCATTTACATCTGCAGGTTCTTCTAAAGTAACAACAGAATCACCAAAATTATTAACTTTTGATTCAGATGAAACAGACAAATATCTTTCGTTGCTATCGTTTACAATATTGTATGATAATTTTGAATAAGAAATATAATTTGAAGCATTTATACCAAACTCATATCTAAAAGGCATTGCGCTATCACGAGTAGGTTCTAAACATGAATATAAAGTTGGATTATGTTGTATTTCTGCATTTTGTTCAAATCTATCAAAAACAGCTTCGTATCCTTCAAAAGAGGCTTCAAGTTTGTAATAGGTTGTATCTTCAAAAACTTTTGAATAAACAACGTCAACTTCTTCAGCCTCTGCAACAACAACCGCATTATTAAATAATCTAGCAAAATCAAGATAAGCGCTATCATACTCTGAACGATTTCTTGTTATGATTTTCTCTTTATCAACATTATCTTCTCTATATGTATAGCAAAAAGATTTATAACCTTCATTATTAGAAATAGTTTCTCTTACATATGTTTTTATTTCTTTAAATATTTCTGTGCCATTTTCATATCTAACAGTTTCAACTTTTGTTACTGCAGGGTTAGATTTTCCATTACCTAAAGTTGTTGTTATAACATCTTTGATTTCTCTGTTTTGCACTTTATCATCTTTTGTTTTATAAAAAGAATATGTATTAACTGTTTCAATTTTAGCTTTTAACTCTAAGCTAGAAATCATATAAATTCTTGCATCATCAATAGTTGTAATAATTTCTTCGCCAGTAAGTTCAGTTTCAACATAAGGAACATCTTCAAACTTTAATTCACCACAGCCAAAAACAAAGGCCGGACAAACCAAAACAAATAATAACAATAAAACAATTCTTCTTATATTTTTCATATTAACCCTTTTAATTTACAAAGCTAGTATGTGTTTTTTGACTTTTAATTTTTATTTTATATAAAAATTTTACATTTTTAATTTTTTTTAGTCAATCATATTGCTAAAGTATTAGGATTTAAGCATAAAACAACAACTTTTGTTTATCTATTTTATTTGACTTTTTGTGCTTAAAAATTTTACAATAAAATTATTAAAGGAGAAAAACCAAAAATGATTTTAGATGAAATTAAAAAAGCAAATATGGTTGCGCTTAAAGAAAAAAATCAAACAGCTCGTGCAATCTATTCAATTGTTATGACAAAAGCTATGTTAGAAACAGTTAAAAAAAGAGAAAAAAATGAAAAACTTACCGATGCTGATATGGTAGCAATTTTACAAAAAACAATTAAAGAACTTACTGATGAGGCTGAAAGTTATAAAACAGCCGGCAAACTAGAACAAGCAGCTGAAGTTGAACAACAAAAGGTTGTTATTGAAAAATACTTACCAAAAATGCTTAGTGAAGAAGAAATTTATGATATTATTGCAGCTCTTGTTGACAAAACAATTCCAAATGTTATGAAGCACTTTAAAGCTAACTATGCTGGCAAAGTAGATATGGCAAAAGTTAGTGCTACTCTTAAAAAATTCAATTAATTTTTAGCATTATTTTTTTAAATTTCATATATAAATAAATATGAAATATAATGATGAAATTTTAAATATTAACAGCATAATAAAAAACAAAAAAAGCGGAAAACATATGCTTGGTATGTTGCAAAATTTATATTGCAGTTGCCAATCAGAATTTTCTGCTTTTTTATTATTCAACTATCAAAGTTGTGTATTACTTTCAACAAACAAAAAATTATCTTCTTTGTTAAAAGATTTTTCACAAATTTCTTTAAAAAACAGCCACAAACTCGCCCAAATTATATTATCACAAAAAGGTATTCCTGTTTATTTAAACTCTCAACAATCTCCACTAAATGCTTTTTGGTTGCAATATGATTGTGACCCACAAAAGATTTGGCAAATGGATATAAATTTTTTAAAAACTCTTATACAAAATTATGATATTTATATGTCAAAAATAAAAAATATAAAAATTACAAACACATTATCTGTTTTAAAACAAAACAATGAATTTTTGTTTTCTAAACTAAACGACTTTAAATTAACTTAATTTAACTATGTAAATTTTATTTAATTTGACTATTATCAAAATATAGTGTAGTATTTATTTTACTAAAAGGAAGAATTTAAAATATGTTACAAGTAATAAATGTTTCACTAAATTTTGGCAGTAGAAAACTGTTTAGCGAAGTAAATTTGAAATTCACCAAAGGCAACTGTTATGGTGTTATTGGTGCAAATGGTGCAGGAAAATCAACATTCTTAAAACTTTTGTCTGGCGAACTTGAAACAACAAAAGGCGAAATTATTTTAGGTAAAAACGAAAGAATGTCTGTTTTACAACAAAACCAAAACGCTTTTGACAACGAAACCGTTTTAAGAACAGTTCTTTTAGGTCACAAACGTTTAATGGAAATTTGGGACCAAAAAGATGCTTTATATTTAAAAGAAGACTTTACTGAAGAAGACGGAATTTTGGCAAGTGAGTTGGAACAAGAATTTGCTGACCTTGGTGGCTGGGAGGCTGAAGGAAATGCTGAAAGTTTATTAGCAGATATCGGCATTGATTCTTCATATTTTCAAACTCAAATGAAAGACCTTGATAGCAAATTAAAAGTTAAAGTATTGCTTGCACAAGCATTGTTTGGCAACCCAGATATTTTATTATTAGACGAACCAACAAACAACCTTGATGTTAAAACAATTTCATGGCTTGAAAACTTTTTATTAAACTATGAAAACACAGTTATTACAGTTTCCCACAATCGTCACTTCTTAAACAAAGTTTGCACACACATTTGTGACGTTGACTACGGAAAAATACAAATTTTTGTTGGTAACTATGATTTCTGGTATGAAACTAGCCAACTTATTTTAAGACAACAAAAAGAAGCAAATAAAAAAGCTGAGGCTCGTGCTAAAGAATTGCAGGACTTTATTGCAAGATTTGCTGCAAATGCAAGTAAAAGCAAACAAGCAACAAGCCGTAAAAAAGAATTGGAAAAACTTACAATTGAAGATATTAAACCTTCTTCTCGTAAATATCCATACATTGCTTTTAACTATGAAAGACAAATTGGAAATGATATTTTAATGGTTGAAAACTTAACTAAACCTGGATTTTTTGAAAAAGTAAGTTTTACCGTTAACAAAGATGATAAAATTGCATTTTTAAGCGATAATAGTAATACAGTTTCTGTTTTATTCAATATCTTATCTGGCGCAGATACAGATTACACAGGCACAGTAAAATGGGGAAAAACAATCACCCACTCATACTTACCAAAAGAATATAACAGCTTATTTAAACAAGACCTAAATTTAACCGATTGGCTTGGCCAATTTAGTAAAGAAAAAGACCAAACTTTTTTAAGAAGTTGGCTTGGCAGAATGTTGTTCTCTGGCGAAGAAGCATTAAAACCATCAAATGTTTTAAGTGGTGGCGAAAAAGTAAGATGTATGCTTTCAAAAATTATGCTTGAACAAGGCAATGTTGTTTTACTTGATGAACCAACAAACCACCTAGATCTTGAAAGTATTACAGCACTTAACAAGGGCATGCAAAACTTTAAAGGTGTTTTATTGTTTGCTTCAAGCGACCAAGAGTTAACCGAAACTGTTGCAAACCGTATTATCAAAATCAACTCTAAAAAAGATTATGACAAATACATTACTTACGATGAATATATTAAAAATAATTTAAAATAAAAATAAAAAAAGTTATGCACTTTTTATTAAAAAATTGTGCATAACTTATTTTTTTTAAGCATACATTTTTTTAAGCACCCAAAGCATAAATTTTTGAGGCATAATTTTTTGTAAAAATACAAGTAATTTGTATATTCCACCAACAGTTTTTGTTGCTGGAATATTTTTTTTGTTTGCAAGTTTTAACATAACTTTTGCAACGGTTATTGGGTCTTTACCGTTTTGCTCATCTTTTTCCATTTTAGAAATTGATTTTTCAACAGTTTCTTCGTAAACACTATCTTTATCGGCATTATTTTTTTCTCTTACAGCAGTAAAACCTGTTTTAGTATCTCCTACTAAAAGAGTGCAAACTTTTATATTGTATGGGCTTACTTCCATCCTCAATGCCTTTGCCCAAATATCAACAGAAGATTTTGTTGCAGAATAAAATGATTGAAATGGAATTGGAAATACCCCAGCAACAGAGCCAGTATTTAATATTTTTCCAAAACCTTGTTTGCGCATTACTGGCAAAACTTCTTGTGTAACATTTACTGTTCCTAAAAAGTTTACATCAAACATTTTTTTTATGTCTTCCAAGTTTTGATTTTCAATTGAACCAGAAATGCCAAACCCTGCATTATTTATTAAAACATCAATTTGATTTTCTTTTTCTATAATACTTTCAATAGCTTTTTTAACTTGATCTTTTTTTGTTACATCACAAGAAATTGAAAAAACTTTTTCTTCTTTAAAAACTCTTCTTGCCAAGCCATAAACAATCCAGCCGTTTTCAGCAAAATATTTTGCAGTTGTTAACCCAATGCCACTTGAGGCCCCTGTTATAACAACAACCTTTTTTGCATTACCTTTTAAAGCCATAAAAATTATTCATCCTTTATATCTTCAATGTTTGCATCAACATCAACTTCAACATCACTAGATTCTTCATCTTGGTAAGAAGTATCTGCTTTATTTAAATCTTCGGTTAAGTCGTTATCACTATATCCCAAATCACTTACCCTATCATCATGTCTTGGTTGTTCAAATTTTGAAATATAATCATCAACAAGATAGCCTTTTTTCTCTCTACTTCTTTTTAATCTTAATATTTCTTTTTCTGAAAGTGGAGCAACAACAGCACCTTCTCTTATCCATCTGCCAATAAAATAAATTGCACCACAAACAACAAAAATTGCAACAACAATTAAAATACCAATTATAATGCCTGTCATATCCCTTCTTACAACTTTAAGTTCAGCTGTTTCAGAATACAAGCCATCAAAATAAGCATAAACTTTGATTGTATAATCACCATTTTGATTTATTAAAAGTTCTTCGTTTTGTTTAAAAGCATCATCGCTTTCATCAATTTTTGAAAAAATTTGAACTTTGTTAGTTGAAGATAAAATATCATCTTTGTTTGGCAACAAATCAATATTTTCATAAACAAATTTAATTTTAATATCTGTTGAAACAGTTGTTTGATCTACAACTTTATCATCTACAATTGTTTGTATTGTAGGAGCACTTAATTTAATGTTGCAATTTTGTTTTTTAAGTTTTGGATATTGAACTTCATTTATTGGATTTTCTCCACTAAAAAACTCAACTGCAATTCTTCCTGCTGGAATATAAACGCTTTCTTTAGCTTCAGTGCCTGTTGTTTGACAAATAACATTATCACCACCAGAAACATAAAAATCACTTGTGTCTGCATAAGAAAATTTTACTTTAAAATTTGCAATTTCATTGCTTTGATAAACAGTAAATTTATCTCCTGCTTTAAGAGAACCTAAATCACTTACACCTTGAACCAAAATTTCTGGCTTTGCACCATTATACATATTTAAACTTAAAGTATCAACATCAACATCTTGTAAATTATTGAAAGATAAATCTAAACTAGCAAATTGTTTAGCGCCAAAATTAATACTTCCAATTGCAGAAATTTTGTTATTTGACAAATCAACTCTAGGTCTTTGACCTGTTAAAGTGTACATCTTAGACAAATCAATTTCTGTTAAATTATTATTTGATAATCTAAGTTCGTTTACTCTTTCTAATTCTGGGTTAAGTGTAAAATAATCTAATCCGCAATTTTGCATTGAAATTACATTAACACCAAGCAAGGTTTCAAAATCTGCTGCTGCTACTCTTGAAATTGCATTATTATCTAAAATCAAAGTTTTAATATTGCTTAAATCTAAACTATTTAAACCTTCAATGTCTTTGATTTTCATTGTCTTTAATCTAGTATAAGCAGCATCATCACCGGTTGTTAAGTTCAAAATACCTTGATTTAAATCATCAATTATTTTTTTTGCATCTACACTTGCTGTGGCATAATCAATAGATTTATAGTCATCTTTAAAAATTGTTGCATTAAAACCACTAACACCACCGCCACCATTTAATTCTGCTGCCAATGTTCTCACAACATTAAATAGTGAAGAATCAAAATCTCCATCTTCAGGACTTGAATAATCTACACCCGCTGCCATTGCTTGAACTGGATTTATCAAACCAAATCCAAAAATTAAAGAGCAACAAAAAACAGTAATTAACAATAAAAATGTTAAGCTTTTTCTTTTTTTCATAAAACTTAACCCCTTTTTTATATATTTATCTTAGTTTATGTAATATTTTAACAAACATTAACACTATTTCAAAACACTTTTATGTAATTTTTTTTGTGCAAAATCGTAATAAAAAAATAAATTAATTTAACTTTTATTTTTGACTTATCATATTTTATTGTGATAAAATCTAATCAGTAAATAAAAGGAGATATTATTTATGAGCGAAAAAAATGAAAAACTTGAAAAAGTTCTTGATGTTTTGGGCGAAATTTTAGCTTTCTTAACAATTGCTTTATACGCAGTTTTAATTGTTAATGGAACATGGGAATTTATTCCTCAAGGAAATATTTATAACATACTTCTTATCGCAAAAAACTATGCAGCTCTTGCAGTTGTTATTGTTGTTGGCCTTGAAGCAGTTATCAAAAGAAGCTTTATAATCAAATTATTGTTTATAATCCTTGTTGCTGTTGTAATTATTTTCCAATTCTTCCCAGGAACATGGGACAGCATCGTTCAAATGATTTAATAAACAAAAAAATAAAGGGCTTTGGTTTTTCCAAAGTCCTTTTTTTATTAAATTAAACCTTCGTTTTTCAAAACGATATATAAGTGAGCTGTAGGCAAACCAACGATATTGTGGAAAGAACCAGAAATTTTTTGAACAAACTTTCCTGCAAAACCTTGAATTGCATACGCACCAGCCTTGTCCATTGGTTCCTTTGTTGCAATATATTCATCAATTTCTTTATCTTCCATATATCTAAACAAAACAGTTGAACTGCATACAAATGAAGCCAATACATCACTTTCGTCATCCATTGTTGCCATAACACAAACACCTGTTAAAACTTTGTGTTTTCTACCTCTTAACATCTTTAACATTTTTTTTGCGTCTTCTTCATTTTTTGGCTTTCCCAAAACTTTGTTATCAATAACAACAACCGAATCTGCACCAATAACACATCTTTCGCCTTTTTGAGAATTAAAAACAGCTTGGCATTTACCTTTTGATAACTCAGTTACAAGTTTTCTTGGACTTTTGCATTTAATACTATCTTCATCAAAATTTGAATCAATAATTTCAAAATCATTTACTATTGTTTGTAAAAGCTCTTTTCTTCTTGGGCTTTTGCTTGCTAAAATATATTTCATTTTTATTCTTTCCTTTTAATACGTTTATTTTAATGTTTTTTATATTTTTTTGCAATTTGTTTAAACAAAAATAATTTAATTCAAACATTTTTTGTTTTTTTATAAATATGATAATATAATTTTATCATTTTTAATAAGGAGATTTTTATATGAAACATATAGTAAGGCAATTTGGCACTCAAGCTAAAAAAAGCAAATCTTCTGGCGGCAAAGGCTCAAACAGAAATGCTTATTTTGCTGAACAGGCTGAAAAACAAGCAAAACGCTTACCTGCCATATCAAAAATTATTATTTGCTTATTTTTAATCATTGGCGTAGTTTCAAGCTTTTTTGTTTGCAAGTTTATGTGCAAAGACGACCTTTTTGAAATTAACGGCAAAAAAAGTTATTCTTTAACTGTTAATCAAGAATATATTGATGAAGGTGTAACTGTTGTTGGTTTTGGTATGGATTTAAGTAGCAAAGTTAACATTGAGGTTTATGACCAAAACAAAAATAAACTTTCTGGCTTAGATGCAATTGATACAACACAAGAAGGAACTTATCAAATAGTTTATACTGTTTCTTCATTAAGATATAAAGACATTCAACTTATAAGAACAGTAACAATTGTAAGTGATGAAGTTTTTGAACCAGACCCAGATGCATACCCATCAAGTTTTAGATTTATATAGGAGGTAAAATACAATGAGAACAAAAACTAAAATTAAAACATTTATATTTTCACTTATTGCATTTATTGTTGGCGTTGTTGGTGGCTTTGGCTCTTATGTATTAGCCTTCTCACCCGAATCAGACAAACTCTTTTCACTTGCAAGCGGTGACTTATCAGTTCACTTTTTAGAACTTGGCAACAAACATACCGGGGATTGCATTTATATAAAAGCAAATGATAAAGACATTTTAATAGATGCAGGTTCTGCAGCAACAAGTTCAACTACAATCATAAATTATGTAAATCAATATTGTGAAGATGAAAAACTTGAATACTTAATTGCCACTCACGCACACAATGACCACATAGCTGCTTTCCCTTCAACAGACAGCAGACCTGGTATTTTTGATAGTTATCAAGTAGAAACAATTATTGACTTTGGTGAAGCTTCACAATTTGGTATAGGAGGAAACAATAATCCTTCTGAAGTTTATTTAAATTATGTTACTGCAAGAAATAAAGAAGTTAGTGAAGAAAACGCAACCCATATTGCAGTAAGCGATTGGGGTTTAGATATTAACAATCCTGCAATTACAACTGTTTTTGATTTAGGTGAAGGTATTACAATGAAAATTTTATACCAAAAATTCTATACAACTCCTGCAACAAATAATAATGATTATTCTGTTTGTTTACTTTTAACACAAGGAGACACAAATATTTTACTTACAGGAGATCTTGAAGAAAAAGGTGAACAATCTTTGGTTGAAAACAACCCAGATCTTCCAGAATGCGACTTGTTTAAAGCTGGTCACCATGGAAGTAAAACAAGTAGCAATGACATTTTACTTAATAAAATCAAACCAAAAAATGTTGTGTTTACTTGTGTTGCAGGATCTGATGAATATACAAACAATTTTGAGAATGTTTTCCCTACAAAACTTGCCCTTGAAAGAATTGCAAAACACACTTCAAATTGTTATATAACAACCGTTTGCACAAATGAAAAAGAAGAATTAGAGCAAAGTGGAAAACAATATTCAAAATTTGAATCAATGAACGGTGATATTATTTTTGTTTCAAACAAAAATGGTTATTCAATAAACTGCACAAATAATAACACTTTGTTAAAAGATACTGATTGGTGCAAACAATACAGACCAGATATTCAATGGGTAGCTTAATAAGTTAAAAATAAAAAAGGCCAAGAAAAATTCTTGGTCTTTTTTTTCTTTCTTTTAAAGATTTTCATATAAAAATAACACAAACATTTATTATTATGCTTTGTTAGAAACCAAAAATAAAATGTGTTGACAAAACCCTAAAAGACCTATAAACTATCAATGTTTTATTTTTTAATATTTTGCTAATGTGGCTCAGTGGTAGAGCACTTCCTTGGTAATAATATACTTTACCAATTCCACATTTCTCAAATATATATTATATTATAATATATAAAGCCAGTTTTTGAGTTCTAAAAACACTCTCAAAAATCAAAAGTGTAAAAAATTTGTAAAAAAGTGTTAAAATTTAATAACATGGGGCTTAGCCCCTTATGCTGATGTGGCACAGTCGGTAGCGCACCGCCTTGGTAAGGCGGAGGTCACGGGTTCAAGTCCCGTCATCAGCTCCATATAATAAACCCTTGAGATTAAAGTCTCAAGGGTTTTCTTTTTTAGTGTTTTTTTGAAATTTGAAATTCATAGCAGTCCCATAAAAATGTTACAAGTGTTGAGCAACAACCTACTGCCAATTTTGCATGTCTCTCAGATAGCCCTTTATATGTTGCAGATTTACCATGACCACTTCCATAAGGATTTCTCAACTCAGCCAAGCCTGATGTAACACCTCTTAAACTTCCTAAAATCTGTTTTAGTGTTTTACTTAAAGGCAAATCATCATCAATATCTTCAGGTAAAAGATTCAATATTTTAAATGTCTTTTTTGTTAAATCTGATAAATCATCATTTTTCTCATAACTAATTCCCATAGTCTCTAATATAGTTTTACAACAACTTTCAACTAATTCTTTTGCTTTGCCAATTGCTTCTGTTGGATTTTCTTTTTGTAAACTAATCATTAAATCTATACTTTGCGAGATATATTTACTATCTACCTTGTCTTTAAAAGATGCCAACATATTTTTATTATCGTAAGATAAAGATTCTAATTCATTAAGCAGTGGATTAAATTCTTCTCTTATATAATTTCTTCTTTCAGCATATGATGGAAACTTGTTTTTGATAAACTCCCAATATTCATCAGGAGTTCGACAATTTTTAACAAACTCAGGTACTAAAAGTTTTAATTTGCTTGAAATAAGTGTGGTTCTATAGTATTGATAATTTTCTAATGTGATAAAACCAGAGCTTGTCGCTCTATCAGTCAAGATTTTCTTAAAAGTTTCTGCGATTTGTATTAATTCTTCGTTTGTCATAATAACTCCTAATAATTAAGATTAGTCATTCAATCCACAGCATATTTTGAGTTCACTTTCGTTAATATCTAGTCCTAAAATCTCTTTGTATAGAATAATATAAGTCCCTAATTTAAAAGATTTTGTTATTCTATACAACCAATCATAATCTATGTCTTTTAAATATTTACTACCATCATCATTAGTAACTTCAAATTGGTTATTTACCAAGTAATATCCCTCGTGTATATAATGACTTCTTAAACCATTGATTTCGTTTTTTAATATATCAATATCACTAATATCATGTGGTGAAAACAGATTTGTATAGTTTTCTAAAAAATATTTAATTCTTTTATGAGTTCTTTGTTTCCTACCAGTTTCATCAAACAATTTTTTCCCAACAAACATATCTATAAATCTAAAATAATACACAAATTTATCTTCTAAAGATGTAGGCTTTTTAAAGTCTAATGGTAAAAACTTATTTTTATTAGTAGAAGTTCTATAATCAATAGTTTTATACATGTGCTCTAAATATTCAAAGAAATTCAAGTTAACAGGTTTATGTATTCCTTTTTGATAATATGTTTCTTTGCCTAATAACTTGTGGTAAAAATTATAATGACAATCATTTTCAGTCGTTATTGTGGTTTTATAAGAACATAACCCCATAGGACAATAGGCATTCACAAACACATCAAGTTCATTAATATATGCCAACAAATCTTCATAACCAATAGAATCTACAAAATAAATTTTTATATAGTTTTCTGTTTCAATGTTAATATTTTGATGAGATTTTTGATCTTTACAACGAACAATTCCACTTAACTCTATCTTTTCAATATTGTTTGAATTTATATTCAAAATCTTCTTGTCTGCTTCTTTTAATATTAAAGAGTAGTTTAATTTTTTATTACCATCTTCATATTGTCTAATAAGGCAAGGGTTTGTGAAATAATGAATAAGCATTGGGTTA
The DNA here is from genome assembly GCA_045637945.1 of Clostridia bacterium. Taxonomy (GTDB): domain Bacteria; phylum Bacillota; class Clostridia; order Christensenellales; family UBA1242; genus UBA7862. The sequence continues at coordinate 2,048 of JAZUAI010000042.1, read as the reverse complement.
TATGATGTTATGCTTTTTATTTTTATGTTTTTATTTAAGTCTTTAATATATTCTGGATTAGAAGTATGAAAATAAAAATTTGAATTATATTTGTAATAATTAACTAATGACCATTGTTCACCAGCATAATAAAATAATGGCGAATAATAAAAATTACAAGACTTTAAATCTTTCAACAAAATATCTTTAAAATCTACTTGTGAAGACTCTCCATCATCAAAAGTACAATTATATATGTTAATACTTAATTCATCTTCAATATTATAATCAGCATTAAACTCATCATCAATTTCTTGTATTTTAGCAATTATTTCACTCATAGTTAATCCTTGTTTATTAGTTTTTGATACATTTTCATAAGCTCAGAAACACATTCACTTTCAGTTTTTACTTTACCCCAAAAACCATATGCTTCCATAACTGCCTTATCATTTAGTTGATGTGCCTTTCTAAGTTCTGGTGGCATAGTTACTTCATCATATAAATCAGCAAGAGAACAATCAGGATATAACTTTCTTGCCTCCAAAATTGCCTGTGCTGATTTTTCAATATTTTGTTTTTGTTTTTCAGTTATAATAGGCCATGGGAAATTGTTATATACGATACTTGCAGAATATCTATAATCGCTTTTTAGTCTTCCAGCAATAATTCGCATCCATGCATTATGAACATTTGAAGTTAACACAGCAAATTCATATAATGTTGCATTTGGCACAATTAAATTTGCATTAGTAGCAATAACTTCTGAAGACATAAATCCTATAGGTACATATCTTCTTCTTTCCGAAGATGTGCTAGGAACTAGCAAATAATTACCTTGCTCTGGTTGTCTAATTTCCCCAAATAAAGATGGTGTTAATGCTAATTTTTTAGTTGCTTCTCTATTACTATTTTGTCTAATCTCTTTTACTATATTTACAGCACCTTTTATAAAAGGGACTGATTGAATTAATTTTGGCGATATATTCTTTAACCACAAACACCACCTAGTCTTATTGTTTATAAATTCTTCAGCACCTACAATTTTTCTAAAACAAATCTTTGATTCAGGATATTTATTAATTGTATCAATCATTTCATATTCCTTAATACAACTTAAAAAACCATTGTCATTTGGCATACTTCCAAAAACCATCTCATTGACATTACAAAGTGGCTTTTTTCTAACATCTATAAACACATTATCTGCTTCAATTAAATAAGCATTTATATTTTTAACTATTTGATATCTATCTAATGAATATATAATTTTATCTTTGTTGTTTGGTGCAATACTAAAACCAACTATAACACAATGAACATGTGCTTTCATTGTCGCTTCGCTATCCCAAATAAAAGTTTGGTGTGCAAAGTCAATGTGAACACCTTTATCAAACAATGGTTTCCATAAATTTGCAACACTTTCGCCTTGACATATTGAATTGGTTGATACTAAAGCAACTCTTATATTAGTGTTGCTAATATAATCAACAGCTTTCTTATACCAACATGAAACATAATCTAAATTACCTGCATTTTTCCATTCTTTGCCAAAAATATTTAATATGTCTTGTTTTTGGTTTTCGTCCATCAATCTAGCACCAATGAATGGTGGATTACCCATAATATATGAAAGTTTTTCTTTAGAAACCACATCATTCCAATCAATTCTTAAAGCATTACTTTCAATAATATTGGCATATGATTTTAATGGGAAGAATTCTAATTGACGATTTACAATCATTTCAGTTTCTTTCATCATTTGTGATTCTGAAATCCAAAGTGCAGTTTTCGCAACTGTTACTGCAAAATCATTAATTTCTATTCCATAGAATTGACCAATTGAAACTTTGATAACATCTCCTAAATCAAACATTGTTTGACCACTGGTTTGTGTTATTAATGCTTCATTTTCTAATCTTCTAATAGATATATAAGTTTCAGTTAAGAAGTTTCCTGAACCACATGCAGGGTCAAGAAAAGTTAATGTTGAAAGTTTTTGTCTATATGCTTCTAGTTGTTGTTTTCTTAATTTTTCAACTTTGACTTCTTTTATTTTTGCTAATTCT
>JAZUAI010000041.1:0-16078 GCA_045637945.1 Clostridia bacterium | reverse complement strand
CTTTCTTTTTAAAAGATATATTTTTATCCTTATTAAAAGCCATTATAAATAAAATAAAAATAAAACAAGTTCCCGGGCTCAATAAGAAAGATTCTATAAGGGTATCTATAACAAAAAAGATTATAATATAAAGCAACCAGAAGTCTTTTTGTTTAACAATAGAATATGTTGATAACGAAAACAAAACTGTAAGCATAATTGCATTAATTATTCCATGATCAAAAATAGTTAAGATCCAAGAATTATCAATGTAGTTATAAAAGAATCCTTCCGTAGAAACCACATAGCCATATCCACCCCAACCTTGCCATTTTATATATTGCCCAAATAATGTTTGAGAATAATTATTAAAGGCTTGTAATTGTAAATACAATCTACCACTTAAGGCTTTATCTAAGGATATTGCAAAAGGAACATTTTGAGCATATAAATAAGTTAACAACAAACTAACTGCCACACAAATAATTGGTATTGCAGTGAAAAATATTACAACAATCTTTTTTGTGAAAATTTTTGAGATGTCTACCCTATTATTAATTAATTTAAAGATTAAAGCTCCAATAACAATTATAGTCGTTAAAATCCACCCAGTTTTAGAATCAGTCAAACTATATAATAATGTTGCTACTATAAAAATTGAAACTAATTCAAAATATGTTATTTTTGTCTTTCTTAAATACACATAAGCAAGAGTAATAAACATAAAGAATGAAGAGGTTGGTGTTGGATAAGAATATCCCAAAGCATATCTTAGTTTAAACTCATTTCTTTCATAAGACCAATTTGGAATTTTCTCTAATATTGCCAATGTTATAAAGCACACAAACATTATAACTACAGATATTAACCAAGCTTTTACAATTTTTTCAATTGGTATATTTTTTAATCCCATAGCTAAAACCAATAAAAGCAAAACAAGCGCATTCCCTGTAAAAATTATTGTTATAAATGAGAATACTAAAGCTACAACAAATAAATAAGAAAACTGTTTTGTTTTAAAAATAAAAATTTCACATAGTATTAACATGGAAAATTCAGCAAAAATAATCCATTGAACAACCGAAACAACAACCCATAACACCGCATATTCACATGCTAAAACAGAAAAAGATAAGTGATTAAATAAAACAAAAATAGAAAAAGAAATTAAATAAATAAGTTCTTTTTTATTATTAAGCATGTTAAAAAAACTTCTAAAATTCTCCTTCATTTTTATCTCCATTTAAAATTATAATCCCATATAAAAATTTTCTAATAATTCTGCAGAATCTCTTGAGTCATATTTTGCTTCTGCAATTTTTTGAGAATAAATTTCTCTATTTTTATTTTCTTTTGTTTGTAAAATAGCTTCAACCCAATCTTCAGCACTTTCTATTGGCATATGGCAAATAATGTTAGATAAGTCAGCTTCTTCTGGAACCCCATTTGAGCAAATTGTTGGCAAACCCGTTGCTTGTGATTCAATAGCAACAATGCCAAGGCCTTCAAAAAGTGAAGGTAAAATAAACACATCACTTGCCATCATTATTTTTGAAATATCACTTCTTTTTTCTAAAACAATAAACTTTTCTGAAAGATTTAGAGTTTTAATTTTTTCTAAAATTTCTTGTTTTAATTGACCTTCACCAACTAATATAAATTTAAAATCAATTTTTTTATCATTTAAAATTTTTGCAATTTCAACAATGAAATTATGGTTTTTTTCTGGGCCAAATCTTCCAACATGACAAATGCATTTTGTTTTGTCTTTGATGTTAAATTCTTTTCTATATTCTTCTCTTGTTTTACTATCAAATTTATAATCTTTTGTTGATATTCCATTATTTACAACAATGCATTTTTCTGTTTCTAAAACTTCTTTTGGAAATCTCCATTCAGCAGCTTTTTTTGAACATGCAAGATAATAATTTACACATTTTTCAATTCTTTTATCAGAATATTTTTTTATAAGTTTATATTTAAAGTTTTTATTACCTGTTGCATGTGAGTGAGCAATAACATTTTTAACACCATATTTTTTTGCAAGTTTAGCAGCTGTAATAATTGTAAAAGTGCTACCTGTGTGAATATGAATTGATTCAAATTTTTCACTTTTTAAAATTTGTTTTAAAGCTTTTTTTATGTAAACTTTGCGCAATTTACTATTAAAATTGTAATCATAATGAACAATTTTATCTTTTCTTTTTTCACTTAACTCAATAAGATTTTTATTTGTTAAGTCAAATGGTGTGCAAAAAACATATTTTATGTTTTCTTTTGTAAAATTTCTATACATATTAAGTATAAAAGCTTCTTGTCCACCATAAGCAAGAGGTTCGCCAAAAAATTCTAAAACCTTTATAGGTGTTTTTTCATTATAAACATATTCAATATGTGGTTTAAATTTTCTAACAGCACGACTGCCTTTGAATAAAATTTTTAATCTTTCTTTTTTATTTTTTGTTTTTGAGAAAATAATTCTTTTTATATGCAAAAGTCTTTTTAAAAGAAAATATAGTTTACCTTTAAATCCCGCTTTTTTATATAAATAACCTTCATTGCGATAATCATAAAAATATCTTGGAAGTCTTTCTGGTGAATCAGTTGCAATATTAACTGCATCGTTGTTAACCATTTTATGCGTTACAACACTATCAGCAACTAAATAACAATTATATTTTCTAGAAATTCTGTAAGTGTATTCCCAATCATCTCCCCAAATAAAAAAATCTTTAATAGGAAGACCGACATCTTCAACAGTACTAGTTTTAAAAAACATAGAAACAAAAGATGCCATTTCTATCTTTTGATTTTCTTCAAAGTTTTCAACTTTTTTAGACATACTATATCTTTGAACATTCATTTTGCAAATGCTACCATCTATCCACTTAACTACACTTGACAAAAAACCAAAGTCATCATTTTTTTCTTTTGCAAAATCAACTAAACTTGTTAAAGAATTTTCTCTTACAACACAGTCATCATCCATTATCCAAATGTAATCACAACCCATAATAACAGCTTGTTTGATGCCATAATTAAAACCACCGGCTCCACCCAAATTTTTGCCTGTGTTAATATAGTTTACTTTATCATTATCAATAATATCTGCAATATACTCTTGTGTTCCGTCAGTGCTTGCATTGTCAATAACCAAAACTTTTAAATTTTTATATTTTTGATTTAGCAAAGCCTCAATTGATTCTTTAAGAAGTGTTTTTCTGTTATAAGTTACAATAACAGCAATAACACTTTTATTTTCTTTTTGTTTCATTAAAAACCTCTATTTCTTTATTTTAGTTTTTATTAAAAACTTTTTCCGTATTTTTTGCCTGTGAATTTTGCTTTTAAAAAACTCATGCCCTTTTTCCACCAGTTAACTTTTTCAATATTAACAAGTTTTTGCTCGGTATATGTAATTTTGTTTGTGTTAATATAAACATCTAATAAAAGTTCACTTACCCTGCCAAAAAATCTTGCATGGAAAGAATCATATTGTGAAGTATCAACTCTTTTTTCAAGTTCAAACAAAATATTAAAAAGCCACTCACAATATTTACCCATAAGTTCTTTACTGCAAATAAACATATTAAACATATGTGCAGATTTTCTCTTTTTAAGATTTTCAAACTCTGCAACATATTCAGGGTATTTTTCTTTTAAAATTTCACCTGTTATATCAAGTGGCTCTACATACATTGTGTGAGCATAATGATTATATAAAGTTTCAATATAATAGTTGCGTTTTTTAGGCAAAATCATTTGATAGTTTGCAAGTTTATCTTCAACTTCTTGACTTGATAAAATCTTTTTTGTTTTGCCGTTTACTAAAAACTTTTCTTTACCACCAAAATATCTGCGATAATGAACAAGACCAACAGCATCAGCTTTTAAATTTTTCCAAGCCCAATATAAACCTGTGAGCTCACAAAAGTTTGGGTTTTTATCTGATATATTTTCGCCTTCATTGTCTTTTTGATAACCAAGCTCTTTACCCAAACTTGCACCAACATGAACAGGTAAATACATTTGCTCTGCAGGAACTTCATATTGTTTGTGCAAAGCAATAATTATTTTGTTATTACTCATTTTTATATCCCCTTATAATTTAAAAAGATAAGATTGTTTAATCTTATAAAATATACCATAAATTTAAAACTACTTACAACTATATTTGCCTTAAAAAGACTTTTTAAATTTTTTATAAACTTTATTTTTTAATTGCTGTTTTTTATCAACAAAAAAGACAACTTTTTTTAAAAAAATAAAAAAATTACACCTAGTTTTTTGGTGTAATTTTTGTTTTTTTATTTATTGTTTTTCTTTCAACTTTTCAATATCTGCAACGCCCAATTCATTTGCTCTATCACAAAGTTGTTTTGTAACATCTTCTCTTGAAAGATCTTTTATATCTGAAAATAAAATTGGTTTATCTATAATAAATTGTTTGGTTTTTCTTCTATAATAAATAACGTGAATTGGAACATCCATACCTTTATTATAACAAACTTTTGCAAAGCTGAAAAAACCAGCATGAAAACCTGTTAAATTGTCAAAATATCCTTTTGAAGAATCTTCTGGAAAAATAACAACACTTTGGTCATCTTGCAATGTTTTAAAACTTTCTTTAAAAGTTTTCATAAGTCTGTGATCCGGATATGTTGGCAACAAGTTTAAACCTCTATAAAACAAGTTTGTTATTGGAGCAACAATTAAGCAAGCAATTCTTGCTAACCATAGTGGCCAACCCTTTTTTTGATGATAATAAATTTCTGTTAAATATTTATAAACAGACTTAATGCCATCATTCATTTCGTGTGTACCCCAAAATCTAAATGGAACATCCTTAAAATAGCACTCCAAAGTAAGAGGGCCTTTTTTGCCTGCGTGATTGCTTAAAATAATTGAACCTGGTTTAATTTTTTCACCTAAATATACAAATTTTGGTCTACGTGTAAGTATTTTTGCAAAACATCTTAAAATACTCATAAACCATGGTCTATTTTTCTTTTTTTCTTCTTTCTTCATGAACTCTCCATTTGATCTTATTATACTAAACAATAATGAATTATTTGTCCAAAATTGTCAACTAAAGGAAGCCTTATTTCAAAATTTATTAAAAATTTTGCTTATATATTTTTTGTTATTTCTATCAAATTAACTTTGCTTAATTTATAAAAAAATAAAGGACCTTTTAAAGACCTTTATTTTTATGCTTCAAAACTAAATTTATGCTTAAACTTGTACTTCTTTTTGCAACCTTTCTTCTTCTTTTTTGCGACTGACTTCCTCCTCAAAATCTTTACGTATTTTTCGTTGTTTGTACATAACCAAATATTTTGTTGGGTTTGCAATCATAAAAATAACAAGCAAAACTTTAAATACAACAATATTGCCCATAAATCCCATTGCTAATAAAACAAAGTAAGATATTGTCCTGCTAAAGCATGTTAACAACTCAATATAAAGTTGATGTTCAGCAATAAATTGCCTTTTGCCAATATGTTTTATAATTGCATCACGTTCACTACTTCCAAAATAATCTGAAAAATAAATTGCAACCGTTAAAAAGAAATTAAAAATAACAAGAGTAATCTCATTTAACCAAAACGCAAGAACAATACTACTGATTAAGGGTAAAAAGCCAATAATAATATAAATTGCTAGTTTATTTGTTTTGGGGTTGTTGTCAAAAACTTTAAACAATATTAAAAGCCCCATTGTAACAAGAGAAGAAATTGATGTAAATAAACCCAAACCAAAATTGGTTTTGTATGTATATAAAATTAAAACCGTCAAAATAAGTTTATAAGTATTTTTAATTCCAGACAAAATAGCATTTATGTAAGTATATTTTATTTTACTTCTTGCCTCTTTATCTTCTTTTAAATTTTTATAATATTTTAAAAATCTAAGGTTTCCTGTATTTTCTTTAAAAGGTTTGATAAAAAATGAAATTACAATTTGAATAAGAGTTATTGCAGACATATAAATTGAAATGTTTGAAAAGCTTGAAGAATCAATCAAAACACCCAATATTGTTGGCATAACAATTTTTATAACATTAACACCAATAACAGTTAAAATGTTATATTTTTTAATAGAAACTCTTTCTGCAAATTCATTTTTCATTACAAAGTAACTTGCATAATAAAAAGCATTTGATAAGCCACATAAAGCACCAGTTAAAATAATCCAATTTGAAATTGTGTCAGCCCAAAAAATAAGGCCAATAACTAGAGCTAAATTAACAATCATACTTAATTGCAAAAATATAACCCTGTTGCTTTTTTTAACTAAAAAGCTTATAAGAAAATAAAACAAACCATAAAAAATATATTGCATCGCATAAAACAAAGCAGCATTAAACAAGCCACCACCAAAAATATTGTCGCTTGTCATACTAATAATGTGAGAAGTTAAAAAAGTGTTGGTAAACAGTTCCATTATTCCTCTAACAACATGTATAGAGAATAAACACTTTTGATTTTTATTGAGTCTTACAACAAAAACACGCCTGTGCCTTGGAATACTTGCAATTCCCATATTAAACTTTCCCCCTCTTTTTTAATTTTTTTTATAAAAAAACCCTGCAAAAAAACAGGGCTCTTTTTATTTAGCTTTATCTTCTTTTTCTTCTTCTTTAACTACGTTTTGTTTTTTTACCCCTTGTTCAACTTTTATTGAATATGCCAAAAAGCATTGTGCTGGGTAGTATGTTGCAAGGCATAAAATATCTGCCCACAAACCAACATCACCAAAAACATTAAATAAAAGCATTAAATCTGAAAAGAAAAACAAACAACTACCAATTACTAAAATGATGTTTAAAATATTTTTTTGCCTTACTAAGTTTGAAATTGATTTTCCCAACATACAAGAAATAATAAGTGCATATACAAGGCAAACTACTTGCATAAATATTCCACCAAAATCAAAAATAGGAACAAGCAAAATAACTAATGCTGAAGGAACAAAAATAATTAAAGCAAAAATTAAATCTTTAATATTAAATTTTGCTAAAACACAATAGGCAACAAAGTAAAACATATGACCAATAGCAAATAAGCCTGCACCACCAACAAAAAAGATGTTTAAAACAATATCACCAAGCATTGCAAAAATTAAACCAACAAGCATAATAATTGCAAACTTTTTTTGATTATCTAATTTTTGTTTAAATATAAAAACCAAGTTTGTAACACCAATTAAAACAAACATAAAGCTTGTTAAACCTTTGAGCCAAAGACCACCAAAAGTTGTGTAACAAACATCACCAATTAACACAGCTATAATTAAAATTAAATTTAAAATATTAAATGTTTTTTTCATATATCTCCTACTAAAAAACAATTTTTATTTTTCAACTTCATTGTATAATAAAATTAAAAAATTTCCAGTATTTTTTTAAAAAAAAATACAACAAAAAATATTTTAGTTCAACTTGCCATATTTTATTTGTTTATAAAGTTTTTCAAAGTGTTGAACTGTATACATAACCGGCACCGGATACAATGGGTTTGCCTCATGTTCAGCAGTTTTTGCTAGTTCTAAAATATCTGCTTCTTCTATTTGTTCAATTTGTGTTCCAATACCCATGTTTTTATTCATTTCTTCAATTTTTGAAATAAACAATTTTGCACCTTCTTCGTGTGTTGTATTTGCATCAAACAAACCAACATAAACACCAAGTTGCCAAAGTTTTTTATAAATTGATTTCCCATAATCCTTTAAAACATATGGGAGAATAATTGCGTTTGCCAAACCATGTGGAACATTATATTTTCCACCCAAAGAGTGAGCAATTGCATGAACATTTCCTACATAAGATTTTGTAAAAGCAAGACCTGCATTATATGAAGCAAGCAACAAACTTTCTCTTGCATCAATATTTGATCCATCATTATAAGCTTTTTCTAAATTTTCAAAAATAGTTTTTACAGCATATTTTGCACACTTTCTGGTTTGTTTTGTTGTGCTTCTTCCAATGTAAGCTTCAATGGCGTGGGTTAAAGCATCCATGCCAGTTGTTGAAGTTATATGTTTTGGCAAACCTGTTGTAAGTGAAGCATCAAGCAAAGCATATCTTGGTATAAGAGGAAAATCATTAATAGCGTATTTATGCCTTGTTTCACTATCTGTAATAACAGCAGCTAAAGTAGTTTCACTGCCTGTTCCTGCTGTTGTAGGAACAGCAATAAGTAGTGGTAATTTTTTGCCAACTTTTAAAATGCCTTTCATTTTACTTAATGGTTTTTTAGGGTTTGAAACTCTTGCACCTGTTGCTTTTGCACAATCCATAACAGAACCACCACCAAAAGCAATTAACCCTTTGCAATTATTTTTTTTGTATAAGTTTAATGCTTCGTCAACATTTTGAGTTGTTGGGTTTGGAACAACATCTTCATAAACAACTAATTTAATTTTTTGTTTTTTAATTTCTTCTTCTAATTTTTTTGTAAGGCCTAAACCTCTAATACCTTTATCTGTTACAAACAAAACACTATCAATATTATTTAATTTTAAAATTTCACAAACTTCACTATTTGTTTTTAAAATTCTTGGCTCTCTATAAGGTAATAAAGGCAAAGCAATTTTTAAACAAGTTTGAAAGGTTCTGCAATATAGCTTTTTAAAAAAATTCATTTTCTATCCTCTTTTTTATCTTTTTTCAATAATAGTTTTTGCAATTTTTGGCATTTAATCTTATCCATAGCAGGAGTCTTTTCAAGTTTATACCTGATTCCAAGTTTTTCATATTTTTCTTTTGCCAAATCATGATAAGGCAACAATTCAACTTTTTTAACATATTTAATTTTTGAAATATATTCTTTAAGTTTTAAAATATCTTCTTCTGTATCATTAAAACCAGGAACTATAACTTGCCTTAACCAAAGTTTCTTTTTCTTTTTTTGACAAGTTTGTAAAAATTTTTCATACTTATCAATTTCTCTGCCTGTAAGTTTTTTATATTTGTCTTTATCAATATGTTTAATATCTAAAATTACCGTATCAACATAATCTAAAATTTCTTCATAATTTTCAGCGCATCCTGAAGTATCAATAGCTGTATTTATTTTGTTTTCCTTACAAAGCTTTAAGGTTTGAAGTAAAAATTCTGTTTGCAACAAAGGTTCTCCACCAGAAAAAGTTACACCACCTTCTTTGCCAAAATAACTAGAATATCTTTTAACTCTTGATACAACTTGTTCAGGTGTCATAAGTGTTTTTTGTGTTTTTAAACTTAAATTTTCTGGGTTATGGCAATAAGCGCATCTAAGAGGACAACCTTGTAAAAAAACTAAAACCCTTATGCCTGGGCCATCAACAAAACCGGTTGTTTCAATAGACGAAACATTGCCTAAAACATTTTCATTTTTTTCTTCTAGCATTTAAAAATTTCTTCCTTTTATCGCCTTTAGTTTACTAAAAAAAAATTTGTTTTTCAACAAAAAAGATTGTTTATTTTTTTGACGCAAAAATTTTGTTACTTTTATTTTAGTTTAAGACAATTATAACTTTTTATTTTTTTGTTTTAGCATAAAAAAGCACCTGACTTTTTAATAAGTCAAGTGCCTTTATTTTAACAAATTATTTAATTAAACTTTTTCGTGGAAAGTTCTTGAAATAACTTCTTGTTGGTGTGCCTTACTTAATTTGTTAAAGTTTACAGCATAACCTGAAACTCTAATTGTTAAGTTTGGATATTTACAAGGATTGTTCATAGCATCAATCAAAAGGTCTCTGTTAAATACATTAACATTTAAGTGTTGTGCTTTTTGATTGAAATATCCATCAAGAATTGAAACCAAATTCTTTTGTTGTTCGTCATCACTATGACCTAAAGCATCTGGAACAATTGAGAATGTATTTGAAATACCATCTTGGCAAACATCACAGTAAGGAACTTTTGCAACTGAGTTAAGTGAAGCTAAAGCACCTGAGCAATCTCTTCCGTGCATTGGGTTTGCACCAGGAGCAAATGGTTCGCCACCTTTTCTTCCATCAGGAGTTGTTCCTGTTTTCTTACCATACATAACGTTTGATGTAATTGTTAAAAGTGAAAGTGTGTGTTTTGCATTTCTGTAAAGAGGATTTTCTTTTAAGTAACCAATAAATTCTTTTGCAAGTTCAACAGCAAGTTTGTCAACTTTGTCTTCATCGTTACCATATTTTGGATAATCGCCTTCAATTGTAAAATCAACAGCAATACCTTCTTCGTTTCTTACAGGAGATACTTTTGCATATTTAATAGCAGAAAGTGAGTCAGCTGCAACAGAGAAACCTGCAACACCAAAAGCCATAAGTCTGTCAACTTTTGTATCGTGCAATGCCATTTGGCTTGCTTCATAAGCATATTTGTCGTGCATATAGTGAATAATGTTCATTGCATCAACATATGTTTTTGCAATTTTCTTTAATGCAACTGAATATTCTTTTCTTACTTTGTCATAAGTTAAAACTTTTTCGTTATTTTTTTCTAGGCCAGTAACAACAAGTTTTCCTGATTTTTCATCAACACCACCATTGATTGCATATAATAATGCTTTTGCAAGGTTGCAACGTGCACCAAAGAATTGCATTTGTTTACCTGTTTTCATTGCACTTACACAGCAAGCAATTGAATAGTCGTTGCCATAAATTGGACGCATTACATCGTCGCCTTCGTATTGAATTGAATCAGTTAAAATTGAAATTTTAGCACAGAATTTTCTAAATTTAGCTGGTAATTTTGAAGAATATAAAACAGTTAAGTTTGGCTCTGGACTTGGGTTTAAGTTAATTAAAGTTTGTAAATATCTAAATGAGTTTTTAGTTACCAAACTCTTTTTATCATCTGCCATACCAGCAAGAGCTTCTGTAACCCATGTTGGATCGCCAGCAAAAATTTCATCATAATCAGGTGTTCTTAAGTGTCTTACTAATCTAAGTTTGATAATAAATTGGTCAATAAGTTCTTGTGCTGTTTCTTCAGTTAAAACACCATTTTTTAAGTCTCTTTCAATATAGCAATCAAGGAAAGTTGAAGTTCTTCCCAAACTTGTTGCAGCACCATTGTTTTCTTTAATACCTGCAAGGTAAGCAAAATATGTCCATTGAACAGCTTCTGTTGCATTTGTTGCTGGTTTTGAAATGTCATAGCCGTATGATGCAGCCATTTCTTTCATTTTGTCAAGAGCTCTGTATTGTTCGCTCATTTCTTCTCTAATTCTGATGCCTTCTTCTGTTGAAACATCACTCATTACAGTATTGAATTCTTTTAATTTTTCTTCTTTAAGTCTGTCAATGCCATACAATGCAACACGACGATAGTCACCAATAATTCTGCCACGACCATAAGCATCTGGCAAACCAGTTAATAAACCAGCACTCCTAGCTTTTCTAATATCTGATGTATATGCATCAAAAACACCTTGGTTGTGTGATTTTCTAAATTCATTAAATTTGTTTTCTAGTTCAGGGTCAATATGTTTTCCGTATGCTTCAAGTGCAGATTTTGCCATTCTTACGCCACCATAAAGGTTAACAATTCTTTTTAATGGTTTATCTGTTTGAAGACCAACAATTACTTCATTTTTCTTGTCAATATAACCAGCTGCAAAACTTGTAATACCTGACAAATGTTTAAGGTCAACATCAAGTAAACCTTTTTTTGCTTCAAGTGCTAAAAGTTTATCAACTTTATTCATTACTTTTGTTGTTTTTTGTGTTTTACCGCAAAGGAAACTATCGTCGCCTTTGTATTCTTTATAGTTTGATAAAATAAAATCGCTTACATTAATTTCTTTTTGCCAAGCGCCTTTTTTAAATCCCTTCCATGGGTCTATTTCAACAGCTGTTACTTCTTTTTTCATCTGCTAAATCTCCTATTTAATTCTTTTTTAAAAACAAAGTAGATTTTAATATTTTTTTATATAAAAGTCAATAACTAAATACACAAAAAAATGGTATTTTTATGGTCTTTTTAACCAATCTTTTATTTGCTTATTAACTTTTTTTATTGATTTTATTTTGTCTATTTTTTTCAAATTAATTACAAAAATGTTTTTACATAAAAACCGAAAATTTATTTTGCTTATCTAAGATCTATAAAAATATTTTTCTCTTCGTCTTTATTTAAAAATTCATCGTTAACCAACTCAAAAATGCATGAATAAATTTTTGTTCTTCTAATTTTAAACTCTTTACCATTTTGAGCTTTATATGTTAACAAATTATCAAATTTACACTCTTTGCAATCTGTATTTTGATAAGTTGTTTTGTAAGGACAATGACAGAAAGTCATAAGGGCTGGTTTTCCACAATAAGTTAACCCGTAGTGGAAATCTTTTGCAAAATTTTCAAAGCTTTTTACAAAGGTTTTTATACCTAAATCATTTAAAACTTTTACGGTTAAATTATTTGCAATATTTAAATAAACCCCACCTATTACTTCATGGTCTTGAATAGCAAAATAAAGATGTGAAATATTGTTTGCTACTATACCTATTTGAGAAGAATTAAAACAATTTAAAATTTTTTCTATCTTGTCAAAATCAGGCTTTCTTAAAACCTTTGGTAAATCTAAATAAATTTTGTCAAAACCCTTTAGTTTTGCGTCTTGTAAAAATTTTTCAACAATTTCTTTTGTAAAAAAATTTGGAGCTAAAACTAAGTTTATTTTTTTACCATATTTGTTTAAAACTTCATCTAAATTTTGCTTTTCATTTACTAAAACAAAATCTCTTTTTTCTTCTTCTAAAATTTGCTTTTTAAAACAAGTATAAAAATCTTCATTTACAAGGCTTTTACTAAAGAATTTTTCATTTTCTTTTATAATCTCTTTTTGCAATTTTTCTATAGCTAAACGCCTTAACTCGTTTAGTTGAGATTTTGCCATAAAAACATTTTCAATATCAGTTTTTAAACTCTTTAAAACAAAAGGTGTTTCATTTGTTTTTTCTAAACATCTTTTGATATCTTCATAAGTCAATCCTTGATTTTTTGCTTTTTCAAGATTATCAAATAAAATTTGTGAAATTTCAACTTTACCAACCCTTAATTTTAAAGTCGGTTTCTTGCCTATTTTTGCTTCAAAGTAAGCAGAAAACTCAAGTTTTTTTGTTGTTTTTTCAAGTTCTGTTTCCCAGTTATTATCAACAGTTAAATAAACTTCACTTTCCTTTTTAGGTTTTACTTTTGTATAAACATAAAAATGATTTGGTTTGTTTGCTTTTTTTACACCACCAACACCTATACCTTGTTCATTGTTTTTATAAACAAATTTTAAACCATCATTTTGAGATATTTGATAACCGTTAGTAACAATTAAAATTTCGTAAATATCTTTAAATGGTTTTACATCTAAAATTGTTCCAATTAAGACGCCTCTATGATTTTGATAGTTAGGGTTTATAATCCTATAGTCATTATTTTCGTTTAAATAAAAACCTGAATTGTATTCACCTCTATTAAATAATTTTTTTAAGTTTTCTTGAATTTCAAAACTAGAAAAATTGCTATTGTTTTGAATTGCCTTTTTTGCCATAACATAAGCTTGTGTAGCATAGGCAACATAAGCAGGTCTTCTAAGTCTTCCTTCAATTTTTAAAGACATAACCCCTGCTTCTTTTAATTGCTTTACCCTGTTTATAAAACATAAGTCTGTTGCAGATAATAGATAACCTTTATTAACCTCATTGTTTCCACTTTTTGCAATAAAAGGCAATCTACATGGTTGCAAACATCTACCTCTATTTCCACTTTCGTTAAAATTTAAACTACTATAATAACAATTGCCAGAAAAACAAACACACAAAGCACCTTGAACAAAATATTCAATTTCAAGATTTGTTTGCTTTTTTATTTCTTTTATATCTTCTAGGCTTGTTTCCCTGCTTAAAACAATGCGAGAAAAACCAAATTTTTCTGCCATTTTTGCACCCTCAACAGAGTGAATACCCATTTGTGTGCTTGCATGTAAAACAATATTTTTAAATGCATTTTTTAAAATATATGCAACACCTAAATCTTGAACAATAAAAGCATCAACCTTTGAAAGATAAGCACTTTTAACCATTGATAACATTTCAGGAATTTCTTCATCTGTCAAAATTGTGTTAACGGTAATATAAACCTTAACACCAAACAAATGTGCATACTCAACATATTGTCTTAAATTTTCGCAGTTAAAGTTTTGGGCTTTATCTCTCGCATTAAAATTTTTTAAACCTAAATAAACTGCATCAGCTCCATTTGCTATTGCACAATAAAAACTTTTTTCTTCACCTACTGGCGAAAGTATTTCTAAATTGCTCAATCTTTTGTTTTTCCTTTTTTTATTTTATTATAGCACAGTAAAAATATTATAAAAAGGTTTTATAAAAAATTTTATATATTTTTAAAATTAAAAACCCTAAAGGCCTTTAACTAAAAAGCTTTTAAGGTTTTTTATTTTCTTTATTATTGAAGCTTTTGGACTACCAAGTTTACGTTCGCAAATGTTGCCTCTTCACCGGAACTATTAGTTAAACTTAAAACCGTATTTACTGTTGTTGCATTGTATAAAAACTCGTTTGACAAATTTGTAGTCTCTCCTGCACCAACAGCAGCGCTTGTTTGACTTTGAGGAATAGCCACATCGTTTGCTGTAACATCAAGAGAAACATCACCTGCTGTTGTTCTTGAACCAGTAGCAGAATATCTTATTAAAAACAAACCAGGGTTAACTAAGGTTACATCTGTTCCACCTGCAGGGCTTGTGATTTCTGTTGCAACAGTATTAGCATAATCTGTTAAAGCAATTTCTGTTCCATCAACAATAGCCCCTGTTGTTGTAGAATAAAAACTTGCAATTATTGGTGTTGTATCTCCACTTGGTCCAGTTGGGCCAGTTGCACCCACAGGACCCGTTGGACCGGTAGGGCCAATTTCACCAGTTAGACCAGTTTCTCCTATTGGGCCAGTTGGACCTGTAGGCCCGGTTGCACCAACTGCACCGGTAAAACCAATAGGGCCAGTTGGACCTGTGACGCCGGTTGGTCCTATTTCCCCTGTAAGCCCAATCGGACCGGTTGGTCCTGTTGGACCAGTAGGACCCGTTGGCCCAGTTATTCCCCCTGGAATTCCCGCAGGGCCGGTTGGACCAGTAGGTCCTGTTGGGCCTAAATTACATGGTCTTGGGCATATACAATTACAACAAAAGTTCATAAAAAATACATTACCTCTCTAAATAACAAAGTAAGATTTTTGTTTAAAAATCTCTACTTCATATTATGCTTTTAAATAGGTATATGTTAATTTTTTATATATAGGTAGTTTAAAATTTTGCCGAACAACCGTTCTCTTACTTTATTTTATATTGAAGCAAGATTTGTTTATCTTCCTTATTTACTCTAAAACTATCTCTACACTTGCTTACGGCTTTATTTATTACAAATTTATTTAAATTATGGTTTTGTAAAAATATATTCGTTTTGTCTCTATATTTTATAAAACACTCACATACAATCCAAGCAAGCATCATGTTTACATAGTAATGTTCTTCGTTATAAAAACTATTTAAAATAGTAAATATTTTTTCAAGATATTCTTCATAACTTAGCATCTTAAAAAATATTATTAAACCAATTCTTCTGACAAAAGGTTTTTTATCTTTTATAAATTGTAGCCCCAGGTCAAAAAACTTATCTTTGTTTTTATTATTAAACTTAAATTTTAGTCCATCACAATTTGCCCAATTATCCACTTTGCAGGCATATGTATAAAGATGTTTTTTTAAAGTTTCAAAGTCTTCAATTAAACAAATTAAAGAACCTACTATCATGCTCGCTGTCCAGTTTTCCCACGGAAATTTTTCAACAAAACTTAAAAAATTGCCTTTGGCAATTTGTTTTATTATTTCATTTACTGTTGGGCTTGGAACAGCAATACATTTTAATTTTGTATTTATTATTCTTTGTTGCCATATAGATTTTTCTTCGCCTTTGCTAAAGGTATTCAAATAATTATAAAAATCTTTTACATCTTCATTTGTCCAATTTTGTTTTATTAAGTTCATATTTTTTCCTTTTATTAAAAGAATATCAAAATTTTTAGTTTTTTTTAAAGGTTTTTATTA
>JAZUAI010000040.1:0-12466 GCA_045637945.1 Clostridia bacterium | reverse complement strand
TTGTAAAAAATAATTTTAGGAATATTATTTTAAATTTAAGGAGATTATTAATTTATGTTAATTCCTATGGTTGTAGATCAAACTACTTCTGGTGAAAGAAGTTTTGATATTTATTCAAGATTATTAGAAGATAGAATTATTTTCTTAACAGGTGAAATTAATGATGCAACAGCAAACACTGTTGTTGCTCAACTTATTTACCTTGAAGGTAAAAACCCAGATAAAGATATTTGTTTGTATATCAATAGCCCAGGTGGAAGTGTAAGTGCTGGTCTTGCTATTTACGATACCATTAAATACATTAAATGTGATGTTGTTACAATTTGTATTGGTCTTGCAGCATCAATGGGTGCTTTCTTGCTTTCAAGTGGAACAAAAGGCAAAAGGTATGCTTTGCCTAATAGCGAAATTATGATTCACCAACCTCTTGGTGGAGCTCAAGGTCAAGCTAGTGATATTGAAATTCAAGCAAGACATATTCAATCTATCAAAGAAAAAATTAACAATATTTTAAGTGAGACAACAGGTCAAGACTTAAAGAAAGTTCAAAAAGATACAGATAGAGATTATTACATGACAGCTGAACAAGCAAAAGAATATGGTTTGATTGATGATATTTTCTATACAAGAAAGAAAAAGAAATAATTTTTAAAAAATTATCTTTTTTGATTGGGATAAATACTTAAACTTCAAATGACAAATGTTGAAGAATAGAAAATAAAAAATTTAGTTTAAAAAAAACTAAAAAATACTTCCACAATAAAAGGAGAGACTTATTTATAATGGATAAAGACTTAAGATGTTCATTTTGTGGCAAATCCCAAACAGAAGTTAAAAGATTGATTGCTAGCCCTCAAGGGGATAGTTTCATTTGTGATGAGTGTATTGATGTTTGCAAAGATATCATTAAAGAAGAAAAGGTTGTTACACCACAAACAAAAATAGACTTACCATTGCCTTACGAAATTAAAGATAAACTTGATGATTTTATTGTAGGTCAAGATGAAGCAAAAATGGTTTTATCTGTTGCTGTTTATAACCACTATAAAAGAATCAATTATAATACTGAAATAAAAGAAAAGAAAAGCGATAAACAACCAATAGAACTTGAAAAGAGCAATGTATTGTTAATAGGTCCTACTGGTTGTGGTAAAACCTTGCTTGCAAAGACTTTGGCAAAAATATTAAAAGTTCCTTTTGCTAGTTGTGATGCAACAACATTAACCGAAGCTGGTTATGTTGGTGATGATGTAGAAAATATTTTGTTAAAACTTATTCAAAATGCTGATTATGATATTGCAAAAGCAGAAAGGGGAATTATCTATATTGATGAAATAGATAAAATTGCAAGAAAGAGCGAAAACAGATCAATAACAAGAGATGTTTCTGGCGAAGGTGTTCAACAAGCATTGCTTAAAATTTTAGAAAGCACTGTAGCAAATGTTCCTCCTCAAGGTGGAAGAAAACATCCTCAACAAGAAATGATTTCAATTGATACTACAAATATTTTATTTATTTGTGGTGGCGCATTTGTTGGTCTTGATAAGATAATAGAAAAAAGAATGAGCAACGCTTCACTTGGTTTTGGTGCAAGTGTTACAACAAACTCAAAAGAGGAAGAAGTTTATAATTTAATTAAAAATATTCAACCTCAAGATTTGAACAAGTTTGGTTTAATACCAGAGTTTGTAGGTCGTTTGCCAATTACAGTTGCTTTACACGATTTATCAGAAGAAGCATTGGTTCAAATTATGACAACACCAAAAAATTCTATTACAAAACAATACAAAAAAATGTTTGATATGGATGGTATCAATTTAATATTTAAAGACGAGGCTATCAAAGCAGTTGCTAAAAAAGCAATGAAACTTAAAACAGGTGCAAGAGGTTTAAGAACTATTTTAGAAGAAAGAATGCTTAAACTTATGTATTCAGCACCGGGCGATAAAACTATTGATAGTATTATAATTGGTGATCAATTTATTGATAACAAAGAAGAACCTGAATATGTAAGAAAATCTTTAGAAACAAAAACTGAAGAAAGTGCTTAATTTTTGTTAAAAATAAAAAACAAAAATTCAAATTATTTTGACATTTTTTATATATAGTGGTTAAATATTTATGTGATTTAAATTTTACAGGGGGATAAAATGGTAATTAAATCAGCTGAGTTTGTTACTAGTGTGGCAGACACAAATTATTATCAAAGTGATTTAAATGAAGTTGCTTTTGTTGGCAGAAGTAATGTGGGTAAAAGTTCTTTAATCAACTTTATTGTAAACCGCAAAAAACTTGCAAAAACTTCAAGTATGCCTGGCAAAACCAGTTTGATAAACTATTTTTTAGTTAACAAAAGTTTTCTCCTTGTTGACTTACCAGGTTACGGCTATGCTGAAGTTAGCAAAGGTCAAAAAACAAACTGGGCAGAGTTTTTGGAAGAATATTTAAAAACCAGCAAAAATTTGAAATGTGTTTATCTTCTTTTGGATATTAGAAGAACTCCTACAGCTCAAGATGAGCAAATGTTAAAATTTTTGTATTTCAATCGCATTTCAACAAAAGTTGTTGTTACAAAAATTGATACTTTGTCAAAAGCACAAGTATCAAACCAATTACAAATTATCTGTTCAAAACTTGGTATTACAAGAAAAGATATTATTGTAACTTCTTCACAAGACAGAGAAGGTCACAAAGATTTGCTTGATAGTATTGAGCAATTTGTTTCTCAAGAATAAATAAAAAACGAAAGCATTGGTTTTACCAGTGCTTTTTTTAACAAAAATTTATAATCTTTGCATATTATCATATAGTTTAATCTCAATATTTACATAAAAGCATAGAGATAACTATTTAAGGAGATTTTGACCTTTAAATAATAAATTCTTCTTAAAATGATAAGAAAACAGGAGGTAAATTTTTTAAATGTCATTTTATACTTGCAACCGTTCAGGTAATTGCCCAGGAGCTATGACTGGCAATCCTTTAAATGGTATTTGTGAAAAAGCTTGTATTCAAGTTGATAAGGTGTTAGATGCTGGACTTAGACAAATTCAAGAAACAAATGTTCAAGTTACTTTAACAAACCAAACACCAGCAAACCCAACTTTGCCATTAACTTTTGTTAGTGCTGTAACAAATGGTGAAACCACAGTTAACAATTTAGAGGTTGAAAGGTTAACTGAAAAACCAAACTTTGCAAGAGTTTCTTTTGATGCTGTTGTTCCGGTTATTTTAAGTTACACAGATGCAAATGGTGTTGCCGGAACAGGAGAGACAACAATAACAATTCCTAATGATGTTATTTTGTTTATTCCACAACCATCAATTGTTCCTTACAGAATTGAAGCTTTTGGGGCAATGTCTAGTCCAACAGGAACTTGGGTAAGTGGCAATGTATTTTCTATTAGTGCTTGTGTAACGCTTATTACACGTGTTGTTGTGCAAGCAGAAATTCTTGTTCCTAGTTATGGTTATTGTTCTCCACCACCTGCACAAGAGTTTAGTCAAGAAGTTTGCAGTGGTGTATTTGAGTTGCCAATTTTCCCAACAGCAATACAAAATCAAAGAATTTAACATTAAAAAATAAATATTTAATAAAAAAGCCAAGACTAAACAAAAAAGTCTTGGTCTTTTTTTATATTTGAATTAGTCTAAAACCATAAACGCCATAACTAACAGTGTTGTTAAGTAGCACCCTATCTTCATTTGAGTGTAAGTGCCCGTGAATATGTATTGGAGTTTTGTTTTTATATAAAGTTTCTGTTATACCTTTTAATCCTTGATGCGAAATATCTGCAACTTCGCCAAAATAATAAGTGTCGTGAGAAATCAAAATATCAATATCGTTAAGCTCTTTTACAAATTCCAAACTTTCTTCTTGTGTGTAAATAGGGGCAGTAGTAGGTGAGTTTCTGTATTTGCTAGAGCCTTGTATTCCTGCTATTTTAAACCCCTTAATTTCAATAGGTTGTAAATGCAAGTTTTTAATATTACAGTATGATAAATCATCTAACTTATCGTGATTACCCCTAAGACCATATATTTTATCTGAGGGAACAACTTTTAAAATTTCTTGTATATCAGTTAAAGAGTGGTCGCCAAGCAATAAACAAACATCATAATTTAAATTTTTAACTTCTTTTAATTCTTCTGTATTATAAGCATATTTATTGTGTGTGTCTGAAAAAACAAGAATATTTATGTTTTCTGTTGTTTTTTTGCACTTGCCATATTTTTTTAATAAAGTTTTTTCATAACTAATACTTTTTTTAAATTTAAAAATACACATAAATTTTCCCTAATAACAATTTTAATTATTTTAGCATATAAGCTTTTTATATAAAAACGCTTTTTGTGCTTTTTTGTTTGGTTTTAATTTATTTAAAAATTCCAAATATTTTTTAGGTAGACAAAAAACATTTTTAAAAGTATAATAAATAAAAAACTAAAGGGGGCTAAAATTTTTGAAAGTTTTTGCTATTTCTGATTTGCACTTATCAATAAACAATTCAAAACCAATGAATATTTTTGGCCCTGTTTGGGACAATTATTTAGAAGAAATTGTTGAAGATTGGAATAAAAAAGTAACTGATGATGATATTGTTTTGCTTGCAGGTGATTTAAGTTGGGCTATGAAACTTGAAGATGCAAAAGTAGATCTTGAGTTTTTAAAAGACTTGAAAGGTAAAAAAATATTGTTAAGAGGCAACCATGATTATTGGTGGAGCACAATTAAAAAGGTAAGAGATATTTTGCCTGAAAATATTTATGCTATTCAAAATGATAGTTTGGTTATTGGAGATTACATCTTTTGTGGCTCAAGGGGTTGGATAGTTGATGATAATAAAATGGATACCAACGACAAAAAAATTTTTGATAGAGAACTTATAAGGCTTGAAATGTCGTTAAAAGATGCTAAAGAAAAACAAACAAATAACCAAAAAATTATTTGTATGCTTCATTATCCACCTTTT
Source organism: Clostridia bacterium (assembly GCA_045637945.1). GTDB lineage: Bacteria > Bacillota > Clostridia > Christensenellales > UBA1242 > UBA7862. The sequence continues at coordinate 7,493 of JAZUAI010000040.1, read as the reverse complement.
GATAAAAATAATAATCCAACAAAATTTACTGAACTTTTAGAAAGTTATGAAATAAAAACCGTTGTATATGGCCACTTGCATGGCAAAATTTTAAACACAAAAGAAGTTTTAAATTTAAACGGAGTAACTTATTATTTAACTTCTTGTGATATGGTTAAAAACAAACTTATAGAAATTCTATAATATTTTCTATAAATGTGTTTTAACTTAAATATATGCAAACAAATAAAAAAACTAAAAAACATCCTTTAAAACAGGGTGTTTTTTTATATTTCATATGTGCAATTTGCACAAAAAAACATTTTTTGACACAATAAACTTAAAAAAGTATTAAAAGTGGTCAAAAGTGGTTGGAAGTGGTTAAAAATTGTGTTACACTATCGGCGTAAGGGGGAAGTCTAATAAAATGTTTTTAGGCGAATACAAACACTCTTGTGACGATAAAAACAGATTGCGTTTGCCACCAAAGTTTAAAAAAGAACTTACTGGCAGCCTTGTATTAACCAAAGGTAACGATGGTTGTCTTTTTATTGTGCCTAAAAATCAATTTGAAGTTATTTTAGAAAAAATAAACAATCTTCCAATGTTTGATAGCAAAGCTCAATTGCCAATAAGAATGTTATTTTCTTCAGCAGTTGAATTGCAAGAAGATAATCAAGGCAGGTTTTTATTACCTCTTAATTTAAAAGATTTTGCAAAAATCAATAAAGATGTAATTTTTATAGGCGTGGGTAACAGAATTGAACTTTGGTCACAAGAAAACTGGAATAGTTATTGTGAAAAAGCAAATTCAAATTTTGACCAAATTTTGTCTAATCTAGGTGAGTATGGAATTTAAACATGTACCTATAATGTTGCAAGAATGTATTGATGGTTTGAACATCAACCCAGATGGTATATATGTTGATGCTACATTGGGTGGTGCTGGCCACAGCAGTGAAATTGCAAGAAGACTTAGCAAAAAAGGAACTTTAATTGGTATTGACAAAGATGCAACAGCAATTGAAGTTAGCAGAGAAAGATTAAAACAATTTGATTGCAATGTAATTTTAGTAAATGATGATTACAAAAATCTTTTAGAAATTTTAAACGAAAACAACATAACAAAAATTGATGGTTTATTGGCAGACTTAGGTGTTTCGTCTTATCAACTTGATGAAGCTTCACGTGGATTCAGTTATTCAAAAGATGCACCTCTTGATATGCGAATGAATCAAAATCAAAGTTTAACAGCTTACACAGTTGTAAATACTTATTCAGAAAAAGAACTTTTAAAAATTCTTTATGAATATGGCGAAGAAAACTTTGCAAAAAGTATTGTAAGAAATATCTTAAAAGAAAGAACTGAAAAACCAATACAAACAACAGGTGAGCTTGTTAAAATTATTGAAAAGAGTGTTCCTAGCAAATTGCTTCACAAAGGCGGAAGCGTTGCTAAAAAAACTTTTCAGGCAATAAGAATTGAAGTTAATAGTGAACTTGAAAACTTAAAAAGTGTTTTAAATGATATGATTAATTGTTTAAAACCTGAAGGTAGATTGTGCATTATAACTTTCCATTCTTTGGAAGATAGATTGGTTAAAAATTGCTTTAACGAAAATAGCACAGGCTGTATTTGCCCAAAATCGCTGCCTATTTGCGTTTGCAACCATAAACCGATTATTGAGCTTATTAACAAAAAGCCTATAATTCCAAGCCAAAATGAAGTTGAAAATAATTCAAGAAGCACTTCAAGTAAATTGAGAATTGCAAAAAAATTATAATCAACAAACAAAGTTGTTTACTTTGTAAAAATAAAAAAGAGAGGGGGTAAAGAAAAATGATAGCAAGCAAATCAAGAAGTGATATTCTTTTGGAAGAAAGAATTGCTCAAATTGATGACATAAATTTTGATAAAATATATGACATTGAAGAATTTGCATCTAAACAAATAGAAACATTTGATGATGTTGATTTGTCTTTTAATAATCAAGAGTTACAAACTGTTGATAATTTTTCAGAGCCTAAAGCAGAAAATGCATTTGAAATGGAGTTACAACCAAATGAGTTTTTAGATAACTATGTTTGGAACAACTCTGAACAAGAAGAAGAGGTAAATGTTGTTAAGCAACAAAAATTTAAAGTTGCAAACAAACCACTTTTATTTACTTTTACTTCTATTGCTGTGTTGCTTTGCATATTATTTATATATAATGTTTTTGTGATAAATTCACTTGAAGCATCTGTTAGCAAAACAACTGCTTTAAATGCAAACAATGCAAGTTTTTCTTGTGTTTATGAACAAGATAATAATTACATTATGCTTGAAAATTCTAATAAAATAGAAATTGAAAATAATGAAAATCAAAATAAACAAAACTATTCAAGTGAGTCACAAGTAACAAATTGGTTTGATGTAGTTTGTAACTATGTCAATTCGTTATTTGGAGGCAAGTATTAAACCAAAAATAGAATATTCAACTTTTTCAATACAAAAGAGGTTACTATCATTTACCATGATTGTAACCTTTATTTTTTTTATAGTGGTTATTAGATTAACTTTTTTGCAACTAGGTTCAAACAAATCTTTGCAGTTAAAAGCAGTTGAGCAGTGGGTTAGGTCTTTACCTCTTACAGCAACACGTGGGAAAATAACTGATAGAAATGGAAATATTTTAGCAATAAGTTATACAAGTTATGATGTTTATTTACGTGCTAAAGAAATTGAAGATGCTGTAAAAGTTGCAAGTTATTTGAGTTCAATATTAGATTTAAACTTTGACAATGTATATAAAAAAGCCAAAGATGTTTATATTTCTGAAAATTTAATAAAGTTAAATGTAAGTGAAAAAACAGCCTTATCTATTGCAAAAAGTGGTTTAAAAGGGATTTATGTTAGCGAAAACATTTATAGGCAATATCCTTATGGAAAATTACTTTCACAAACTTTAGGTTATTTAACTAGCGATAGTATTGGCCAAAGTGGGGTTGAAAGTTATTATAATAATGTTTTATCCGGCACTAATGGAAAATATTTAACGCAAAGCGATGTTAGAGGTATAACGCTAAATAATTCACTCAACTATTATGTTGAAGCAGTTGACGGTTTAAATTTATCCTTAACAATTGATATAAATATTCAAAATATTGTTGAAAAGGCTATAGAAAAGGTTACAAACGAACACAACCCAAAAGGAGTAACTGCAATAGTTTTAAATCCTAAAACTTCTGAAATATTAAGTATGGCAATTTCACCTTCATTTGATTTGAATAATGTTCCAAGAGATGATGTTTCTACTTTGCTTGAGTTAACAAAAAATACCACTGTTTCAGATGTATATGAGCCAGGTTCAACTTTTAAAATTTTTACATTGGCAGCAGCTTTAAGTGAAAACTTAACAAATTTAAACGAAACATTTTATTGTCCAGGTTATAGGGTAATTGATGGAGAAAGAATTAAGTGTTGGAAAACAACAGGGCACGGTTCGCAAACTCTTGGTGAATGTGTGCAAAATTCTTGCAACTGCTGCTTTATGGATTTAGCGTTAAGGCTAGGTGTTGATAAATTTTATAATTATTTAAATAAATTTGGCATAGGTAAAATAAGTGGGGTTGATATAACAGGTGAAAGTTCTGGTATTATGCTTGATAAAAATATTGTAAGAACTGTTGACTTAGCAAGAATTGGTTTTGGGCAGTCTGTGGCTGTTAACCAGTTGCAACTTATTAATTCTTTTTGTTCTGTAATAAACGGAGGGATTTTAAGGCAACCAACATTATTAAAAACTTATTTTGATGAAAACGACATAGAAGTTTTTAAAAACTTAAATTTAATATCAAATACAAACGTTAATGAAAATGTTTCAAAGAATATAAGATTTTTACTAGAGCAAGCCCTTAGCAAAACAGGAGAATATACTTTTGTTGAAGGATATTCTGTTGCAGGTAAAACAGGAACAGCTCAAAAATATGGTGAAGATGGCAAAATTTCATCGGGCAAATATGTTTCCAGTTTTTTTGGCTTTTTAAATAATAATGATAACCCAGAGTATGCACTTTTGTTGTGTGTTGATGAACCAAGTTCAGGGGCATATTATGGCAGTGTTGTTGCAAAGCCTTGTGCTAAAGAAATATTTGAAGGGATAATTGAATATAAAAATATAAATAAAATAAATAACAAAATAGAGTCTGAAAATATTGAAGTCCCAAATTTTATTGGGTTGTCTTTAACTAATGCTATAACAAAACTAGAGCAAATGGGCGTTTATTATGAAATTGCAGGAGAAGGCGACTGTGTTGTTTGGCAATTCCCAAGCCCAACAAAAGAGGTTTCAAAGCAAACAACAATTTTGCTTAATACAAACTAGAAAACTACATAAGAAAAAAGCTTAAAATAATAAAAGGAAATTTTCTTATGAATTTAAAAAAGTTGTTAAATACAATAAAATATATTGACTCAATAGGAAATTTAAATATTGAAATATTAGGTCTAAGCCAAAAGATAGATAAAATAAAAAAAGGAGATTTGTTTTTTTGTTTTAAAGGAATAAATAGTGATGGGCACTGCTATGCATCAATAGCAAAAGAGAAAGGAGCCGTTGCTTTAGTTGTTGAAAAATTTTTAAAAAATGTAAATTTACCTCAAATTTTAGTTAAAAATACAAGAAAAATTATGCCAAAGGTATGCGATAACTTTTTTAATAAAGTAAGTAAAAATTTAAAGTTAATAGGAATAACAGGCACTAATGGAAAAACAACATCTTCAACTTTTATTTATAATATTTTAACTTTTAATAATTATAATGCTGGGCTTATAGGAACAAATGGGGTTGAGTATGCTAATAAAAAAATAAGTTTAAATTTAACAACACCTGATACTGTTGATTTGTTTTATATTTTTAATGAAATGTATAAAAATAATGTTAAGTATGTTGTTATGGAAGTTTCTGCTCATGCAATTGAGCTAAATAAATTATCGGGACTAAAATTTGAAGTTGGAGCCTTTACAAATTTAACACAAGACCATTTAGATTTTTTTAAAACAAAATATAACTATGCTTTAACAAAACTCAAATTTTTAAATAAAAAATATTGTAAGTCCTGTTTTATAAATATTGATGATAAATATGGGCAATTGTTTTACAAATTAATAAATACCAAAACTATTACATATGGGCTGAACAATCCTGCAGATAATTTTGCAATTGATGTTGTTTGTTCTGTAAATGGCTGTAATTTTGTTTCAAATATTTTTGATGAAGTTTTGCAGGTTTCTTCAAAAATACCGTGTTTATTTAATGTTTATAATTTGCTTTTAAGTTTATCTGTTTGTTATTATTTGGGATTAACCAAAAATCAACTTTTAAAGGCTATTAAAAATTTAAAAGCTGTTGATGGCAGGGTTAATTTTTATCAACTTAAAAGTGGTGCAACTGTGGTCATTGATTTTGCGCACACTCCTGACGGGTTGGAAAAAATATTACAGAATTTATCAATTCTTAAAAAAACAGGAAACTTGATAACTGTTTTTGGTTGTGGTGGGAATAGAGATTCAACTAAAAGAAGTAAAATGGGTGAAATTGCTTACAAATATAGTAACAAAGTTTATGTAACAAGTGATAATCCAAGGTATGAAAATCCAATGGAGATAATTGAAGAAATTATTAAAAATATTAAAAAAGATAAATGTTTTATATTTGAAAATAGAAAAGAAGCTATTTTAAACGCAATAGAGAATAGCGTTAGCGGAGACATAATTTTAATTGCTGGTAAGGGTAGCGAGAAATACCAAGAGATAAAAGGTGTTAAATACTTATATAACGATAAAAATGTTATTGAACCATATTTAAGAAGTGATAATTAAATAAAGTTTTTTAAACATACTAAATAAAAACTATTTGTTAAGGGAGCCTTTTTATATGAATATTTTAAGTTTTTTAATAACTTTTTTTGTTTCTTTAATTTTTGCTCCTTTTGTAATAAAATTGTCAAAGAAATTAAAGTTTGGTCAAAACATTTTAGGGTATGTTTCAGAACACTCTTCAAAGCAAGGGACACCAACTATGGGTGGTATAATTTTTATATTGCCAACAATTATTGTTAGTTTATTCTTTTTAAAATCTAATTTAACTTTATCTCTTTTGTGTTTATCTGTTTTTTTAGGGTATGCAATAATTGGTTTTTTAGATGATTTTATTAAAATAAAATTTAAAAGAAATTTGGGGTTGCTTCCTTATCAAAAAATTATATTTCAAGTTTTAATTGCAGTCATAGTTGCTGTTTTTGTTTTTAACAATAAAATGCTTACAAATTCAATATATTTGCCTTTTAGTGTAAATAAAATAGATTTAGGTGCTTTTATAATACCTTTTATTATTCTTGTGTTTTTGGCAACAACAAACAGTGTAAATTTAACTGATGGGCTTGATGGCTTGGCAGGTGGTGTTAGTTTAATTTTTTTCTTTGCAATTGCTATAATTAGCAATTTTTATATGTCTTTTGATATAAATTCATTACAACCAGAATATGTTTTGCAAATGCAAAATTTAAATACTATTTGCTGGTGTGCTTGTGGTGGATTACTTGCTTTTTTGGTTTTTAACTTTTATCCAGCAAAAATATTTATGGGCGATACTGGGTCTTTAAGCTTGGGTGGCTTAATGGCAGTAATTTGTTCGTTTAACGGGACAAGCTTATATATTCCTGTAATAGGTTTAATGTTTGTTGTTTCAGCCGTTTCAGTAATTTTGCAAGTGTTGTATTTTAAGAGAACTAAAAAGCGCATATTTTTAATGGCTCCGTTTCATCATCATTTGCAGCACAAAGGTATGTATGAAACAAAAATTGTTTTCATATATATAGTAATAACTTTAATTCTTGCTCTAGCAAGTTTTTGGTTATTAGGATTAGTATGAAAAAAGCAAATTATTTGATTTATGGTTTAGCAAAAAGTGGGAAAGCTGCTTTTGAACTTATTTATAATAAAAGAGATGTTTTTTATCTTTATGATGAAGATGAAGAAAAGCGAAAGTTTTTTATTAAAAAATCAGCTTTTCAAGAAAATGTTTTTGTGTTAAAAAGTGTTGATAAAACTATTATTGATGGTATTGATAAAATAATATTAAGCCCTGGTTTTTCAATATATTTGCCAACTTTGCAATATGCAAAAACAAAGGGTGTTGAAATTATTTCAGAGTTGGAACTTGGTTTTAGATACTCTAAAAATAAAATTATTGCAATTACAGGAACTAATGGCAAAACAACAACGGTTAGTTTGTTAGATAGTATTTTTAAATGTGCTAATAAAAATAGCCAAGTTGTTGGAAATATTGGTTACCCGATATCTGATTTTGTTAAAAAAAATAAAAAAGCAGTTTTTATTTGTGAAGTAAGTTCTTTTCAACTTGAAGCAATAAAAGAATTTAAACCAAATTGTGCAGGTATTTTAAACATAACTCCTGATCATATAAACAGACATAAAAGTTTTAAAAATTATAAAAGAATAAAATTTAAAA
>JAZUAI010000039.1:0-22414 GCA_045637945.1 Clostridia bacterium | reverse complement strand
TTTTAAAGTTGTTTATTTAATTGCAAAAAAAATAAAAGAAAAACCAGGGACTTAATCAAATAAAAATTAAATATTCTTGTATAAAAAGGGAGCTTTATTTTTATAAAGTTTTCTTTTTTTATTTTGCTAAATGTCTTTATTTAATTTACCTTTATTAAATTTTAAAACAAGAAAAATAATCCCTCCTATAACTATAATAAAGATAAAGGTAAATAAAACAACATTGTTATTATGCTTGCTTTCAAAAATTTGGTTAGAGTTTGTTGAAGATAAAATATTGTTTACTATATTTTCTTGTTGTTCAGTTGTAGGGGTGTCTGTAATAGTAATTTTGTTATCTTCTTCAACAACTGTTGAAAATAAGGTTTTGTCAACTACACTTGCTAAATATGGTACAGTTTCTAAAACAAGCTCTTTTTCTGCAAGATATGTGCCCATTTCAAACAGTAAACCCTTATTTGTCAAGGCTTGATTGTAATGGCCTTTTGCGTAATAAATATCTAAAAATAACCAAGGGCAATATTCTTTTGCAACACTTACTAAATACATAGCAAATTGCAAATTCGCATCCTTATTTGGGTTTGCTTGACCAACAACAATTCTTACCTTGCATCTTTCAACGCCATCAACAGTTTTTACATAAACTGACCTAGCAACACCATCGCGGTGAATATCAAATAAAGCATCTATGTTTTTTTCAAGCAAACCTGTTGCTGTAGGGAAACTGCGAGAGTATGCTTTTGAATCGTGTGGTAGGTGCAGTGTTTGGTCTAAATAAACGGTATAATTTAATTTTTCAAATTCATCTTTTAGTTTTTCGGCAACATCATGTATTCCACCCTCACCATATATACTTGAAGCGTTATCTGTTGGAATATAACTTTCATCATTGTGTGTCATATATAAACCAACTCTTTTGTTGGTTGTTTTGTTTGAAAAATTTAAACCTTTGCTTTTTTTATTTATTTCTGGTTTTTGGTATTTGCCATTGTATTCTGCAAAGCCAATTTGGTTTTCTTCATCAACTTTATATACCTCATATTCAAATAAGTTACTATCAATAATTTTATCTCCAACCTCAACTTTATTGCCTTCAAAAACAACCTTACCATCAGTGTTGTAAACTATGTAAATTTCTTTTGAATTATCATCAGTGTCGGCATAACAAAATAGGGTAGAAGAAAATAAGTTTTTATAACCAAAACAAAAAATAAAAAGGAAGGTTAAAACGAAAAAAGATAGCTTGTGAAAAAAAGATTTAAAAAAAATACTATGTAATTTGTTCATATACATAGTATTTGTTTTTATTTTATTTATATTATTTTTATATAAAAATTAAATGTTTACATTTGTAACAACAATATCAACACCGGTATTTAAAATATTTTTAATTAAAATTTCGCCAGCACTGATTTTTGTTGGTTCACTAAGTTTTTCAATTTCTTTTAAAGCTTTTTCAACTAAGCGTTTATCAATTGGTTCGCTTGTTTTTAAAGAGATTGTCCCGTTTTTATATTTTTTAATTGTAGTAATCATTCTTTTTGGCAAAGTTATTTCATTTTTTCCATAAATTTCACCACGAGGGCAGCCATTTCCAGTAACAATTATTTCCTTATTGTTTTTTGTTACTTTTAAACTGCAGCCTACTGGGCACATGATGCAAGTAATTTCCATTTTAAACCTCTTTTACTCTTCAATAAAAAGTTCAACTTCGCCAGATAAATCTTTTTTGGCAAGAATAACTGTTTCCATTTCTGCAGGAAGAAGAATTCTTTTTTCTATTTTTCTTATTTCTTTACCATTATTTTTTACTACAATTTTTGCGTTTTCAAATATTTTTGAAACTCTAAAATTAACATTTACAATTCCATCGCCCTCATAATAATTTTGCGGTGAAACATATCTTATGCCATAACCATTTTTAAGGTTAGAAGCTTTTGAAGGTTTTAATTCTCCAAGAACATATTTAGCTGCATTTTCACCAGCTCTTTCGGCTTCTTTAGTAACATTATCAACAATGTCGTGAACGTGCAAAACATTTCCACAAGAGAAAATTCCCTTTAAATTGGTTTGTAAATATTCGTCAACAAATGCCCCGCCAGTAATTTCGTTTTGAACAACACCGTTTTCTTGTGCCAAATCATTTTCTGGTGTAAGACCAATACTTAAAACAACACAGTCACAAGGGATAAATTCTTTTTTAGGTAAATCAAAAGAAAAATCTTCTTTAACAGGGGCAACCCAAACGCCTTCAACTCTGTCTTTTCCAACAACTTCCACAACAGTTTTTGATAGGTGAAGTGGAATATTATAGTCGGTTAAGCATTGGGCGATATTTCTTTTTAAACCAGAAGGGTGTGGCAAAATTTCGTAAACTCCTAAGACTTTTGCTCCTTCAAAATGAAGGCGTCTTGCCATGATAAGCCCAATGTCTCCACTGCCAACAATAACAATGTTTTTTCCAACCATTTTGCCATAAATGTTTATCATTTTTTGTGCGCTGCCAGCTGAAATTACTCCGGCAGGTCTTGTTCCACAAAGAGAAATTGCGCCAGCAGGTCTTTCACGGCAACCCATGCTTAATACAATAGATTTTGCTGTTATTTCTTGCAAGCCATCTTTGTTAAGAATTGTTAATTTATAACCATTTTCAAACCCCATAACTGTTGTATTTAATAGAACTGTAATGTTGCTTTCTTTAACTTTTTTTTCAAATCTTCCAGCATATTCTGGGCCGGTAAGCTCTTCTTTAAAATAATTTAAACCAAAGCCGTTGTGTATGCATTGATTTAATATTCCACCAAGGCGATTTTCTCTTTCTATTAAAACAACCTTAGTTCCTTTTTCTGCGGCTTTTAAAGCTGCAGCCATTCCTGCGCTTCCACCACCAATTACAGCAATGTCAAAATCAAGATTAGTCTTCATAAATACCTCCTTGCTTAATATCGCTTGTAACAAGAGAAGAATAACCTTTAAAGTTTATGTTTCTTTCATCTGTTTTGTAATGCTCAGCCACAAGCTTTAACAATTTTGGATAGCAAAAAGAGCCTTGACATCTTCCCATTGTTGTTCTTAATCTACGTTTAATTCCGTCAGTGGTTAAGTTTTTAATTGGGCCATTTAACACTTCTAAAATTTCGCCTTTTGTAATTGTTTCGCATCTACAAACAATTTCACCATAATTACTATCTCTTTTAATAAGTTTATTAAGTTCTTCTTTGCTAAGTTTCAAAATGTTTGTATAAGGAGTGCGTTTTTTTGCATTTATTTTAGTTATTGTTAAGCCTTTTTTCAAAAGTTCTTCATAAACATATTTTGCTATTGCAGGAGCTGCCGATAATCCAGGCGAGCATATTCCAGAAATAACTAAATAATTTGGTTTTTCTTGGCTGAATTTAATATAAAAATCATCGTCTGTTTTTACTCTAACGCCGGCATAAAGTTTTATTACTTTTCTAAAATTAATGTTTTTAACATTTTCCACAACTTGAGATTTAATTGTGGATAAACTTTCATAATTCACAGAAGTTTCGTAGGTGTCAATATCAACAGCTGTAGGCCCTAAAAATATGTTTTTATGGACAGTAGGGCAAACCAAAACACCTTTTCCTTTATTTGTTGGAAGAGGGAATATTGGTCTTGAAACAAGACCTTTTTCACTATTATCTAAAAGCATATATTCGCCCTTAGTAAATTTTATATTTACGGGTTTTTCTTGCAATAAACTGTTAATTGTATTAACACCTTCTGCGCAAGCATTTATTAAATATTTTGCAACTATGGTTTGCTTTCCATTTGAAATTTCAAAAAGTTCCCCATTATATTTAATAGAATTTGTGTTGTAATTTAATAAAAGTTGGCCGCCATTTATTAAAGCTTCTTCTACAAGGCTTATACAAAAATGATAAGGAGATATTATTTTTGCATCTTTAGCAAATAAGCCATAGCAAATATTATCGTTTAAATTAGGCTCAAGTTTTAGAAGTTCGTTTCTTTCTAAAATTTTTAAATTTTTAACGCCGTTATTTTTGCCTCTTGTTAAAAGCTCAGATAGTTTTTCATAACTATCTTTGTCTCCAACAACAAGAGATCCACAACAATTTATTTCTTCGCCAAGTCTAGAGGCAATTTCTTCATACATTTTGTTGCCTTCAACATTAAACTTTGCTTTTAAGCTATTTTCTTTGCAATCATAACCAGCATGAATAATTCCACTATTTGCTTTGGTTGCTCCAATGCTAACATCTTCACCTTTTTCAATTAATACGCAATTAGCGCCATTTAAGGTTAAAGTATTAAAAATAAATGATCCTACTATGCCCGCACCAATTATAGCAACTTCAGTTTTAATCATAAAAACCCTCTTTTTTAAAATGTATCAATTAAAGAATAATGTTTAAAAACAGGGTTGTCAAATTTTTAAAGACAAATAGAAAATATTATATATTTAATAATTATTTAATTCATTTTGAAAAATTTTCAAGTAGTGATAAACTAAACTTGTAGTGGTTAAAGTGGACCTTGTTGTTTTTTAAAAAATTTTCAGGTGAGGTTAAAAATGAAATATATTTTAACTATTGATGCTGGAACAACTTCTGTGCGTGCAATACTTTATAATTGCAAAAAAAACAAAATTGAAAAAATAGAAAAAACACCTTTTACGCAAATTTTTCCAAAACCAGGTTGGGTAGAACATGATGCAGAGGAAATTTGGCAAAAGGTAAAAAACTGTGTTTTAGAAATTTCAAAAGGTATTGATCCTGAAGAAATTTATGGTGTTGGAATAACAAACCAAAGAGAGACTGTTGTTGCTTGGGATAGTAAAACAGGCAAACCTCTTTGCAATGCTATTGTGTGGCAATGTAGAAGAACATCAAACTACTGTCTAAAACTTAAAAAAAGCAAGATGTCAAAAATCATACACAACAAAACGGGTCTTATACCAGATGCCTATTTTTCGGCAACCAAAATTAAATGGTTAATTGACAATGTTAAAGAAGTAAAAACTGCTTTAAAGGAAAATACTTTAAAAGTAGGAACAATTGAAAGTTATTTGGTTTATAGATTAACAAATTGCAAAAGTTTTGTAACAGATATTACAAATGCAAGCAGAACAATGTTGTACAACATTAAATTTTTGTGTTGGGATAAAGAACTTTTAAATTTCTTTAATATTCCTGAAGAGGTGTTACCAAAAGTTGTTGATAATGACGAGGTTGTAGGTGTTACAAATATTTTGGGAAAAGAAATTAAAATAGCAGGTCTTATAGGTGATCAACAAAGTTCACTTTTTGGACAAGGCTGCTTTGAAAAAGATATGGCAAAAAACACTTATGGAACTGGTTGTTTTATGCTTGTTAATACCGCAGACAAACCAATAAAAAGTAAACACGGCTTACTTACAACAATTGCCTACAAACACTCTGGCAAAGTCGCTTATGCGTTGGAAGGAAGTGTATTTAATGCAGGTAGTGTTGTAAACTGGGCAATAGATAATTTGGGTATTGCAAAAACACCTGAAGAATTAACTTCTCTCGCTTATCAAACAGAGAGTAACGATGGTGTTTATTTAGTTCCTGCTTTTACTGGGTTAGGAACTCCTTATTGGGATATGAACGCAAGAGCTATCATTGTTGGTTTAACAAGAGGTAGTGATAGAAGGCATATCTCAAGAGCTGTTTTAGAAAGCATGGCCTTTAGTAGTTATGATGTTTTAAAGACCATGCAAAAAGACACAAAAGGAAAAATTAAAGAACTTCATGTTGATGGTGGCGCAAGTGAAAATGAAAAACTTATGCAATTTCAATGTGATTTATTGCAAACAACCCTTACTAAATATAATCAAGAAAGCACTTGTTTGGGTGCAATATTTATGACAGGGTTAGCAACAAAAGCTTTTAAAAATATTCAAGAAATAAAATCAAAATTACAACCTTTAAAAATATATAAAAAGCAAAAAACTTTAGAAGAGGTTAACCCACAGCTAAAAGCCTGGAAAGGTGCTGTTAAAAAATGTTTAAGAAAAATTTAATTAAAAGGAAGTGAAAAATATGAAGGAAGGATTTATAAAAAGTTTTGATGGTCACCAAATTTATAGATATCTTTGGGATGATGTAGAAGAACCTATAGGAATTGTTCAAATTTTTCATGGTATGGCAGAACACGCAAAGAGATATAAAGATTTTGCCAAATTTTTAAACAAAAATGGTTATATTGTTTTTGCAGATGACCATAGGGCTCATGGAAAAACAGTTAAAGGTGAAGAAAATTTAGGAAAACACAAAGGTCCGGATGTTGTTTGGGAAACAATTATGGACGAAATTTATTTTTCACGAATTCTTGTTGAAGAATATAAACTTCCTTTGTATGTATTTGGGCACAGTTATGGCTCATTTATTTGTCAAGCATATATTGAAAAAAGCACACACTACTCAAAAGCAATAATTTGTGGTAGCGCATATATGCATAAGAGGTTTGATATTAAACTTGGCAAAATGGCAGCCAAGTTAACAGTTAAACATAAAGGTCCGGATGCACCAGCAAAATTTATTGCAAAAATGACATTTGGGTCATATGACAAAAAATTTAAAACAGGCAGCTGGTTAAACAGTGATAGTGATAGGGCTGCAGTTTATCGTGCAGACCCACTTTGTGGCAAAACAATGAGTGCAAAATTTTACTTAGACTTTTTTAGAATGTTTGATTGGTTATATTATCCTTCATATCTTGCAAACATTGATAAAACAAAACCAATTATGTTAATTTCTGGAAAAGAAGACCCTGTTGGTAGCATGGGCAAATCGGTTAAAAAATTGTTTAAAATGTATGTAGGTCTTGATGTTGAGGGCGTTGAAATGAGGTTGTATGATGGCGCCAGACATGAAATTTTAAATGAACCTATACAACAACAAGTTTACGAAGATATTTTAAAATTTTTACAAAAATAGGATGAAAAATGCAAAATATAGTATTAGACGGACTGACAATTGAAAATTTGGATAAAAACAGTTATTTAAAAAAGAATATAACAAAAACTTTTATCAAAAGAAATATTGAAAACTTAACTGACTATACCCCGGGTGAAGAAAACTTGTTAATAAGTTTATCAACGGGATTAACCTATACACAGTTGGTTTTATTTGATGGTTTTGACAAAAGTTTGTTAAGGAGAATAAAAAAGTTTTTAAAGTTAAGGCTTGAACATATGCCACTTAACAAAATTGCAAAAAAAGCAAGTTTTTATTTAGATGAGTTTTATATAAATAATTTTGTTTTAGCCCCAAGAAAAGAAACTGAACTTTTAGTTGAAAAAGTTTTAGGCTACACAAAAACAATAAAAAAACAAAAATTAAACATCTTGGATCTTTGTTGCGGTAGTGGGGCAATAGGCCTTACTTTAGCAAAATATATTGAAAAACCATGTAAAGTTACTTTGGTTGATATAAGTACCAAAGCTTTAAAAATAACAGAGAAAAATCAAGCAAAATTACAAGTAGAAAAGAACACTATTATTACAAAAAGTAATATGTTTAGGGACTTGAAAACAGAAAATAAGTTTGATATAATCGTGTCGAATCCACCATACATAAAAACAGGGGACCTTATAAACCTTGACGATGGTGTAAAAAAGTATGATCCAAAGCTTGCTCTTAATGGAGGAGTAGATGGATTAAAGTTTTATAAATCAATTGCTAAAAATGCAAAAAATTATTTAACAGAAGATGGAGTGGTTTTTTTAGAAATTGGATATGATCAAGCAAAAGAAGTTCAATCTTTGTTTGAAGAAAACTTTGAAGTAACCTGTTATAAAGATTATTCAAAAAATGACAGGATGGTTATTGCTAAACAAAAAAGTAAAAAATAAGATAATATAAAGGGCATTTATGATAGAAAAACTTGAAGTTATAATGGAAAAATATAGGGAACTTACAAAAAAGGTAGTAGACCCAGAAATTATTGCAGATAATAGACTTTGGCAAAAACTTGTTAAAGAACACAGTGATTTAACGCCTATTGCAGAAGGTTATGAAAAACTTAAAAAATGTTTATCAGATCTTTCGTCTGCTGAAGAAATGTTAAAAACTGAAAAAGATCCGGAATTGTTAGAACTCACTGAAGAAGAAATTAAAACTTGCAAAAAAAATAAAGAAATTTTGGAAGAAGAATTAAAAATATTGTTGCTTCCAAAAGATGAAAATGATGACAAAAACGTTATTGTTGAGATCCGTGCAGGTGCTGGTGGTGATGAGGCTGCATTATTTGCATCAGAACTTATGAGAATGTATATGATGTATGCTGAAAAACATCGTTTTAAAACAGAGGTTTTAAGTTTAAATGATATTGAACTTGGTGGACTTAAAGAAGTTGTTTTTCAAATTTCAGGCGTAGGCGCATACAGTAAATTAAAATTTGAAAGTGGCGTTCACAGAGTTCAAAGAGTTCCTGAAACTGAAAGCCAAGGCAGGGTTCATACCTCAACAGTTACCGTTGCTGTTTTACCAGAACTTGAAGAAGTTGAATTTGAAATTTTAGATAGAGATTTAAGGGTTGATACTTACCGCAGTAGTGGTGCTGGTGGTCAACACGTTAACAAAACAGACTCTGCTATAAGAATGACTCACTTGCCAACAGGTATCGTTGTTACTTGTCAAGATGAGCGTAGTCAGCTTAAAAACAGAGAAAAGGCAATGATGATTTTAAAAGCAAAACTTTATGATTACTATCAAGGCCAAAAGAACAAAGAATATGCCGATAGCAGAAAATCTCAAGTGGGAACAGGGGATAGAAGTGAAAGAATAAGAACTTATAACTTTCCTCAAGGCAGAATAACTGATCACAGAATTGGTTTCACTGCTTATAACTTACTTGATTTTATGAACGGTGACATAGAAGAACTTATTTCTGAATTACAAATTAACGATCAAAAGCAAAAATTAGAAAGTTTAGATAGTTAAGAAAAATTTTATTGTAAAAAGTTTTTCTTTTTACTTTAAAAGGAGATGGAAACAATATGGAAAACGATTCTCGTATAAAAGATATAGTTTATAAACGTCGTAACGGAGAGCCAATTAATGACCCAGAAGCAATTAAAAGTTGCAAAATGGAACAAAGCAGAGATGTTATTGATAATGCTCGTTTAGGTAGTTATGATAAATATGGCAATTATATAATTATCCCTGACATTAAAAGGGAACTTATTTCTATGCCAAAATTGGTTTATAATACTTACCACAACAACGGTAATTTAGTTTACGATTTAAAAGGGGCAATACCAATTTTTGGTGATGTTTTCTTTAAATTAACTATGAGTAAACACGAAGCAAAATTATCTATCACAGAGTCAGTTAATAGAGAAGCCGGCGGTTATCTTGAAGTTTATGATGAAGCTATTGATAGTTTGGCTTTGGGCGAAGGCATGCCTAGTTCTATTGTTTTTAGAACATACAGCATTACAGATAAACCAGACGACTACGGCAAAAGAGAAAACTATGCTTATAACAACATTTTAACCAGAAAAGTTTATTTAAACTTGCTCTCAAAAGAACTAAGAAAAACATCAAATTTAGATGAACATACTGCTTTTGAAAAAATGGTTTCAACATTAAAACAAGGCGGAGAGTATGGTAAAAGAGTTTTAAATGAATTTGTTGATAGACTTAAAGAGCGCCCTGCTGTTTTTGAAATTGATTCAACAGATCACTATAACAAAGCATTAAATGAAGTCTTGTTAAGTTCTTTAGATATTTCAACAACAGAAGCTGACAAGGCTGATGCTTCAACAAGAGCAACATATCTATCTGTTTTAAATGCAAGAAATGAAAATATTGAAGAAGAACTAAGAATTGCAAATAGTCGTGTTGATGAAGCTTATGTTCAAGGCATTGTTAAAAAAGCTGCCCAAGAGTTTGATGGTGAATTATTAGAAGATAGGGAAGAATCTGTTGCAGATGAATTTTTCTCAAAATTATCTGGAACAAAAACTTCTGAGAGAAGAAGAACTTTAGAAAAACCTGTTTTAAAACAAGGTAAAGGCGAAGACGAAGAAGAAAAGGCCAAAACTAAAGAAGAAAAAATAAAAGATATTTTAGATAAAAAACAAGATAAGAAAACCCCGGCCGGTAAAAAACTTAAAGCAGCAAAAGGTAAAACTGCTGCTAAAAAACTTAAAGCCAAAGGTAAAGGCAAGGGTAAAGCTGCCGCCAAAGGTAAAGGCAAAGGAAAGAAAAAGGCCGTTAAAAAAGGCAAGATAAAAGGTAAAAAGAAAAAGGTTAAAAAGGCAAAAGCCCCAGCAAAGGCAAAAGGCAAAGTTTTAACCGCAAAACCAAAAGCTGCAGAAAAGAAGAAGAAAAAAGCTGAAGAAAAAAGCATTCATATGAGAATGGGACCATTGCTTAGACAAAGTGCTGTGAGACAAGCAATTTCTTCATCTTCATCAACACCTCTTCCAACTATACAAAACACACGTGAAGTTGCAGCAAAAATTAAACCAGAAGCATCAAAAGATCCTATAGAGGAAATAAAAAACAACATAGATAGAATGGCAAGATCAAGGGTTAACCCAAGAGAAGAAATGAATCTTGGTGAAAATCAAAAACAGGACCCAGGCTATCAAAATGGAGTATACAAGGCAGATGATGGATTTAATTATCAAGTTAATCGTACTCAAGAACAAACATATAAAAATCAAAACACAGATGTAAAATCTCAGAATAATACTGCTGAAGAAGTAAGAACTGAGGGCGTTGGAAATGATTTTAATAATCAATATACAAAAGTTGTTGATCCTTTAGAAGAGTTATTGAAAGCACAACAACAAACACAACAGCAAGCACAACAACAAGCACAACAACAAGCGCAGGCTAACACATTTACTCAATCATAAAAAGAATTTTTTTATGCAAAAGCACATATAAAAATTTTAAAATCAATATAGACAAACAAAAAAAACAATAGTATAATACTTGCATAAGAGGGAGGCTTTGTTTTATGGCAAAAACTTTTAACGAAGAGCAAATGAAAAAACTTAACAAAATTACAACAACAGAGTTTAAAGGGTTTGTTAAAGTTGATAAAATTTATGATAGGCAAGAGCCTGGTGTAGAAAAATGCATTTATGCAAGACTATGTAGAGTTTATGATCCAAACCCAGATACAGATATGATTTCATCTTTGGGTAGTTCTTCATATAGAAATGGTGAAAGAATGGGATTAGTTCTTATTCCTGTAAGAGATGGCATAACAGGATCTGTTGTTTGCGATAAAAATCAATTGCCACAAGACCCACAAATTCTTGATGCAAGAGTAGTTTGGGAGGCAATTCATGGTAATGGCGAAATGGAAGAAATTGCCAAGGAAGTAGTTGATGGTTATAAAGGCGAAGACTTTAATGATAGATACTACACTGTAAAAGCAAATGGTCAAGAGTCAGTTGTATTTAACAAAGAACATGTTGCTTATATTTTAGGACCAGCTTCAGAGTTGTATGCAGAAGAAATAAGACAAGCAGATATTGATAGAAAAATTACACCTAAATATGCATTTTCTGATGCGTTTGCAAGTGCAGAATTTGTTGCTCCACTTGAAGGTGCTTCAATACTTGATTTTATTATTCCACAACTTCCAACAGTTACTCCAGAAGCATAAAAACAAAGCAAATTTTACAATTGAATTTATTTGACAATATGAACAAATAAAGGCAATTAAAACGAAAAAAGCATTGACAAATATATTAATATATGGTATACAAAATTAACACTCACTTTTCAAGGGGTGTTAATTTTTTGAAAAAAGGTAATTATTATGAGAGATAGAATTACTCTTGCATGCACAGAATGCAAACAAAGAAACTATGATTCTTACAAAAACAAAAAGAATGACCCAGATAGAATCGAAATGAAAAAATACTGCAAATTCTGCAAAAAACATACTGCTCACAAAGAAACAAAATAATTTTTGTTTCTATATTTTTGCAAGCATTTTTTAATAAAAAATGTTTGTTTTTGGAGGTTTAAATGGCTAAAAGCGAAAACTCTACAAAGGAAGAAAAAACTCTTACTAAACAAGAATTAAAAGAGCAAAAGAAACAAGAAAAACTTAAAGCACAAAAAGCCAAAGAAAAGAAAGAGAAAAAAGAAAAGAAAGGCGGTTTGTTTAAAAAGTTAAAAGAAGCTTGGTCAGAACTTAAAAAAGTAACATGGCCAGGTTTTTCTACTGTTGTAAAAAAGACTGGTGTAGTTGTTTTATTTGTTTTAATATTTACAGTTGTTATTTTTGGCATTGATTATGTATTAGGTCTTTTATACAACTTGTTTTTATCTTAATTAGTTAAGTTTAAAGCAAAAATCTTATACCTTATTGGAGTATATAAATGGAAGAAGAATTAGAAGCAAAATGGTATGTGTTGCACACATTTTCAGGCTATGAGCAAGTTGCAAAAACTAATCTTGAAATTGTTGTAAAAAAATACAATTTGGAAGAAAGAATTTTTGACATTATCATTCCTATGGAAGAAACCATTGAAGAAAGAAATGGCAAAAAGAAATTAGTTACTCGCAAACTTATGCCATGTTATTTGCTTGTTAAAATGAAATATGGTGATGACCTTTGGCACAACATTACAAGAACCCGTGGAATTACAGGTTTTGTAGGTCCAAAAGGTAGACCACTTGCGCTAACACAAGAAGAAATTCGCAAACTTCACCTTGAAAAAATTGTTGTTAATATTGATTTAAGACCAAACGATAAAGTTGAAGTTATTGATGGACCATTAAATAGTTTCATTGGCACAGTATTAAGTGTTGATGCAAACGCTAAAAAATGTAGGGTTAATGTTGAAATGTTCGGCAGAGAAACCCCAGTTGATTTAGAATTTTCACAAATTAGAAAAATCTAAAAATTAATTTTGTTAATAACTCTTATTTGTTTTAAATAAATAAGGTTTATTAAAATGATAAAAGTTTTAATTTTTATCATTATATTGTGGGAGAGTGCAAATCTTTATCATACACTCGACAAAAACCACTATTTGCCAAAAGGCAGGAGGAAAAAATGGCAGAGAAAAAAGTGAAGGCAATTGTTAAATTACAATTACCAGCAGCAAAAGCTACACCTGGACCACCAGTTGGTTCAACATTGGGACCTCATGGTATCAATATTGCAGCTTTTACAAAAGAATTTAATGACAAAACAGCAGACAAAGCAGGTTTAGTTATTCCTGTAGTTGTCACAATCATGGAGGACAGATCTTTTACATTTGTTTTAAAAACACCACCAGCAGCAGTTTTAATTAAAAAAGCTTGTGGAATTGACAAAGCAAGTGCAACTCCAAACAAACAAAAAGTCGCAAAAATTACAAAAGCTCAAGTTAAGGAAATCGCAGAATTAAAAATGCCTGACCTTAATGCTGCAAGCATCGAAAGTGCAATGTCAATGATTGCTGGTGCTGCAAGAAGTATGGGCGTTGAGGTAGTTGATTAATAAGGTGGGAGAACGCAAAAACTTTAATGCGTTTGTTAGAACCACAGGAGGTTATAATGAAATCAGGAAAAAGATATAAAGAAGTTTGTGCTCTTGTTGACAAAACAAAAGTTTACGAACCAAAAGAAGCTCTTGAATTATTAGTTCAAACTGCAAAAGCTAAGTTTGATGAAAGTGTTGAACTTCACGTTAGACTTGGTGTTGATGGCAGAAGTGCTGATCAACAAGTTAGAGGAACAGTTGTTCTTCCAGCAGGAACAGGTAAAACAAAAAGAGTTTTAGTTATTGCTAAAGGCGATAAAGCTGACGAAGCTAAAAAACTTGGTGCTGACATTGTTGGTGCTGAAGAAATCATTACAAAAATCCAAGGCGGTTGGGTAGATTTTGATGTTTGTATCACAACACCTGACATGATGGGTTTTGTAGGCCGTGTTGCTAGAGTATTGGGACCTAAAGGTTTAATGCCAAACCCAAAAAGTGGCACAGTTACAATGGATGTTGCAAAAGCAATTAACGACGTTAAAGCTGGTAAAGTTGAATACAGACTTGACAAAACAAACATTGTTCACGTTGGTATTGGTAAAGTTAGCTTTGGTGCTGATAAATTGTTTGAAAACTTTGATACATTGATGAATGCTATCGTAAAAGCAAAACCAGCAGCAAGCAAAGGAACATATTTAAAGAGCGTTACTTTAAGCTCAACTATGGGACCTGGAATCAAAACAACTTACAAAATGTAATTTAATTGTTTTAACAAATAAAATCTGTTTGAATTATTCAAACAGATTTTTTTGTTTTTTTATTAAAAATTTTATTAACAAATACCTTTTAAATAACGAAAAAGATTTTTATAAAATTATATTAAATACTCTTAAATTTTGTTTTGATTTTACTTTAAACTAATATAAAATAAAACCATAGGAGAATTATTATTTATGAGTTATGCAGATGATCTTTTTATTAAAAATTGTAAAGAAATTTTAGAAAACGGAATATGGGACACAACTGGTCCTGTAAGACCAAAATGGAGTGATGGCAGTGATGCTCATACTAAAAAAACTTTTTGTATTGTTAACAGATATGATCTATCAAAAGAGTTTCCTGTTATGACATTAAGAAAAACAGCTTTCAAAAACTGTGTTGATGAAATTCTTTGGATTTGGCAAAAAAAATCAAACAATATCAAAGATTTAAACAGCCATATTTGGGATAGCTGGGCTGATGAAAATGGTTCTATTGGTAAAGCTTATGGTTATCAATTAGGAGTAAAACACAAATATAAAGAAGGCGAAATGGACCAAGTTGATAGGGTTTTATATGATCTTAAAAACAACCCACTTAGTCGTAGAATTATGACAAATATTTATACCTTCCAAGATTTGCACGAAATGAATTTATATCCTTGTGCTTATAGTATGACATTTAATGTTACAGGCAATAAACTTAATGGTATTTTAAACCAAAGAAGCCAAGACATGTTAACAGCAAACAACTGGAATATTTGCCAATATGCTGTTTTACTTCATATGTTTGCACAAGTTTCAAACTTAGAAGTTGGTGAACTTGTTCACGTTATTGCTGATGCTCATATTTATGACAAACATATTCCACTTGTTGAAGAAATGATTAAAAGACCAACATTTAAAGCTCCAAAATTTAAAATTGATAAATCAATTAAAAACTTTTATGACTTTACTGTTGATAGTTTTGATTTGGAAGATTACGAATACAATCCTCCAATTGGTAAAATTGAAGTTGCTGTTTAATAAATAAAAATTTAATTTAGGGATTATAATTATGAATTTAATTGTTGCTGCAGATAAAAACTGGGGTATTGGTGCAAAAAATGATTTGCTTTATAGCTTTAAACAAGATATGAACTTTTTTAAAGAAATGACAATGGATAAAGTTGTTGTTATGGGTAGAAATACCCTAGAGTCTTTTCCTGGTGGAAGACCTTTAAAAAGAAGAATAAATATTTGTTTAAATGCTGAACAAGGTTTTGAAAGAGAAGGTGTTATTGTTGTAACATCTCTTGATGAACTTTTTGAAAAACTTGCTTATTATGAAAGTGATAATATTTTCATTATTGGTGGGGCAAGTATTTATAAACAACTTTTGCCTTATTGTAAATACGCTTATGTTACAAAAATTGAAGACAGTAAAGAAGCAGAAGTTTTCTTTCCAAACTTAGATAAAGAAAAAGATTGGTATCTTGCAAAAACAGGAGACCCAATGTTTGAAGATGGAACTGTATTTTATTTTTGTAAATACGAAAACAAAAATATTCAAAAATACAATTGGGCAATTAAGCCTGATTTAATTTAAAAATATTCAAAAAGAAAGCTTTTTAGGCTTTCTTTTTTTTGTTTTTATTACACTTAAAAAATAAAAATAACTATTGCTTTAATAAAGAAATTGTAGTATTATTTCATTGTCAAAAAAGTGAAAAATTTTTATCGAATTTGGCACAGACAACAATAAAATAAAAACACTAGACGATTGCTTTTTAAACACAAAAAATTAGCAGTCGTTTATATTTAAAAAAGGAAAAATTATTTATGCACAAATATGAAATAAATGTGGATAAATCTCAAAAACTTAGCGATGTTTTATACGGTTTTGGTTTAAAGCCAAGCCAAGTAAATAAATTGTTTTCAAAAAAAGATGTTAGGGTTGATAATACAAAACAAAGCAAAGATGCTTTTGTTTTAGCAGGTCAACAAGTTACATTTTTTATAAACGAAGAACTTTCAAAAAAATATGAAGTATTTTATGAAGATGAAAATATTTTTATAATAAACAAATATGAAGGTATTGAAGTTACTGGCGAACAAGGTCTTGAAGGTCAACTTAAAGCAATACCAGTTCATAGATTAGATAGAAACACAAAAGGTTTGCTTGTAATGGCAAAAAATGCAGAAAGTGAAAAGTCTTTACTTGAAGCCTTTAAAAATAAAAATGTTACTAAAAAATATTTGTGTGAAGTTGTAGGCAACACAAACTTTAATGGTGAGTTAAAAGAAGGTTTTTTATTTAAAGATTCAAAACAATCTTTATGTTATGTTTATGCTGATGAACGCCCACATACAACAAAGATTCAAACACGCTTTAAAACCCTTAAAAAGGGCAATCAAACAAGTATTGTAGAGTGTGAGTTGTTAACAGGCAAAACTCATCAAATTAGGGCTCATTTGGCGTTTTTGGGCTTTCCAATTTTAGGTGATGGAAAGTATGGCAGAAACGAAGATAATAAAAAGTTTAAAGAAAAAACTCAAAAGTTATTTTGTTATTTCTTAAAGTTTGAAAAATTGCAACAACCTTTAAGTTATTTAAATACTAAAGAATTTGTTTTATATCCAAATTGGTTTAATCAAGAAAAAAATAAATAAAAGTCAAAAACAAAGGACGGGAAGTTTACAATGAACGAAAAAACTTCAAAACTAAAATTTGAAAAATTTAATATAAAAACTTTTTTAATAGAATGCCTTATTATTATGGTAGGCACATTTATAACAGCAATAGGTTTTAAGGTGTTTTTAACACCACATAATATTGTTCCTGGTGGATTTATGGGTGTTGCCCAAATTATATATGATTTAATTGCTCAAACTGGTTTTACAGCAATTCCTGTATCTATTTGGTATATTATTTTAAACGCTATTTTGTATGTTTTTGCAGTAAAACATATGGGTTTGAAATTTGGTTTAAGAGTTGCTGTAGGTATTCTTTCTTACTCACTTTTTGTAGATCTTATTGATAAAATAGATTTTATTTCATCAATTGCTGTTCAAATTGAAACAGAAGCTATGAGTATAACTGGTGCTGGCGTTTATATTTTGTATGCAATTTATGGTGGTTTATTAATGGGTGCTGGCTTAGGTTTGGTTTTCCGTGGCAATGGATCAACAGGTGGATCTGATATGGTTGCTGTGCTTGTTAACAAATTTTTTCCAACAGTAACAACAGGTCAAATTGTTATGACCGTTGATGGTATTGTTGTAGTTTTATCTGCAATTGCTTATCAAAGCTTAGTATTGCCTTTATACGCTTTAATTACCATTTTCTTGTGTGGAAAAGTTGCTGACCTATTTGTTGACGGTGTAAGGTCATTTAGAGCTTTTTATATTGTTACAGAAAAGAAAGAAGAACTTTCACAAACAATATTTGAAAAAGTTCATAGAGGTGTTACAAACATAAAATGCGAGGGTATGTATACTCACAAAGATAGAGATATGCTTATGGTTATTGTTCGTAGATCACAAGTTATGATGCTTAAGAGAGTTGTTAAAGAAGTTGACCCTAATTCATTTATGTTTAGCGCAAATGTTAAAGAAGCTTATGGTCAAGGTTTTTTAACTTATACTGAAAGTAAAAAGCAAAAAAATAAAAAGAATAAAGCAGTTATGCCAGAAGTAAAAGAAGAAAAGTTTCAAAATAACGAAGAAATTGCTTTAACACAAAAACAAAGTAAAACAATAAAAAATAAAGATAAAAAAGAAGTTTAAAAAAATATGGATAAATTAGATTTGTTAAGGCTTGCTGAAAACCAAGATGTTGAAGCTTTTGATGAACAAGATTTTGAAGAAGAATATAGTTCATCAATTCAAAAATACAAGCAAGAATATAGTGATTTTTACAATGATGTAAAACAAAGCAGTAAATACATAAAAGAAGATTGGTAATACTGCATAAATAAAAAAATAACAAAACTAAAGCTTTGCGTTTTTTACCAAAACAAGTAAAATAAAAAGACGCAAAGTTTTTTTAATAAAATGGTAGAGAGACATGAATTTAATTAAAAAGTTATTTATTAAAGATTATAAAAATACTTCAGATAGTGTAGTAAGAACAAGATATGGTTTTGTTGCTGGTTTATTTGGCATAATTTCAAACTTATTATTATTTGTTGGAAAATTGTTAGTTGGTATATTGGGCGCAAGCATTACAATTATTGCTGATGCTATCAACAATTTATCAGATATGGGAAGTTCAGCAATTGTTATTTTTGGTTTTAAATTATCATCAAAGCCTGCAGATTCTGAGCACCCTTTTGGTCATGAAAGATATGAACAAATTATGGCTTTAATTGTTGCTGTTATTGTTATGGCAATTGGTGTTATGCTTACAAAAAGTTCTATTGAAAAAATTATTGCACCAGAACCTACAACTGTTAGTTTAACAACATACATTGTTTTAGGTCTTGCTATAATTGTAAAATTGTTTCAAATGCTTTTATATAACAATTTTGCAAAATCAATAAACAGCGATGTTTTAAAAGCAAGTGGGGTAGATAGTCGCAATGATGTTATTTCTACTTCAGCTGTTTTGGTCGCTATGATTTTAATAAACATTTTTGGCGATGTTGGTTTTAGCATTGACGGTGTTTTTGGTTTGTTAGTTTCTGCTTTTATTATTTTTTCTGCAATAAAACTTATTAAAGAAACAATTGGACCTTTACTTGGTGAAATGCCTGACAAAGATTTTGTTCAATCTTTAAAAGACAAAATATTAAGTTATGAAGGCGTTTTGGGTTTGCATGATTTTTTAATTCACTCATATGGCGCAAACAACTATTTTGTAAATGCTCACGTAGAAGTTTCTTCAAAAGTTGATATTATGATTTCTCACGATATGATTGATAACATTGAAAGAGATTTTAAAGAACAGTTAAACATTGTTTTATCAATCCACTTAGATCCTATTGAAACAGATAACGAAGAGGTTAATTTTAACAAAGAAAAAGTGGGTCTTATTTTAAAAAATATTGATGAAAATTTATCTTTTCACGATTTTAGAATGGTGTTTGGCGAAACCCACACAAATATTTTATTTGATGTGGTAATTCCTTTTGATAGTAAAGTAACTTTTGAACAAGTAAAAAAGGAACTTGAAGAAAAATATAAAAACGAAGATATGAAATATTTCTTTGTTTTAGGCCTTGATAGAATATAATAAAAAAATTATATTTTTGGCGTTTTTTATAAAGATTTAAAACTTGAGTAAAAAGCATTGAATAATGCTTTTTTCTTTGTTAAACTAGTTGTCAGAGGTGTAAAAATGGCATTTTGTAAATATTCAAGCAGTTTAATAAATTCGGCTACAATAAATTTAGATATTAAGTTTTTAAACGACTATGTGCCTGTTGCACCAGAAAATTGTTTAAAAGTTTATCTTTTTGGTTTGCTAAAGTGTCAAAACAGCGCAGGGTATGATAATACAATTGAAAACTTTGAAAATGTTTTGGGGTTAAGCAAAGAAGATGTTTTAAATGCATTTCTTTATTGGCAAGATCAAAACTTAGTTCAAGTTCTTGAAACAGACCCTATTGAAATTAGATATTTACCAACAAAAGACAATTTAAAAAATCTTAAAAAGATTGAGAGCAAAAAATATGCTTCATTTGTTGCAGAAATTCAAGATATTATTTCTGGCAGACAGATAAATCCAAACGAGTTTTATAAATATATTGATTTTTTAGAAACTTACCATATTCAACCAGGTGATTTTAATATGATTGTTAAATACTGCGTTGATAAAAAAGGTGATAATATTAACTGCAATTATATTTTAACAGTTGCAAAAGTTTGGGCTGACGAAGGCGTAAGAACAGCCGAAAAAATTGAAGAAAAAATTGAAAGTTTAACATTGTTAACTTCAGATGTTAACCAAGTTGCAAAAGCATTAAAATTTAAAGGTAACCTTTCAATTGAACATCAACAAATGTATGAAAAATGGACAAAATCTTATGGCTTTGTAATAAATAACATTTTATTACTTGCTAAAAAAGTTTCAACAAAAACAAAAAGTTTCAGTTTTGAAATGCTTGATAAACTTTTGACAAAATACTTTGAGTTGAAACTTCTTAGTTTTGCTGAAATGCAAGAATATGAAGCAAATAAAGCAGATTTAATTTCACTTGCAAAAGAAATAAATAAAAGCCTTGGAATTTATTATGAGTCTGTTGAAAACGAAGTTGAAACCTATGTTATTCCTTGGTTAAACAAAGGCTTTAATGAACAATCACTTTTGCAAATTGCAAATTTTTGTTTCAAAAGCAATATAAGAACTTTAGAGGGTATGGAACAATCTGTTCAAAAATTCCACAAATTAGGTTTAGTTTCAGTTAATAGTATTGATAATCACTTAAACGAAATTTTGGCAACAGATAAAAAGATTAAAGAATATTTGGTTAAACTTGATATTGATAGAAGAGTAAATAGTTTTGACAGATCTTTTTATAGGGCTTGGACTTATACATACAAGTTTAATGACGAAATTATAAATTATGCCATTGATTTATCTGTAAACAAATCAAATGGTATGCAATATGCAAACGCTTTATTAACAGATTGGTATGATAAAGGGTTAAAGACTTTGGAAGAAATTAAAAAACAATCTCCAAAACAAACAAGCAAACAAACAACAAATACTTTTGAACGCAAGTCTTTTGTTTCAAGGAACTACACTTCAGAAGAACTTAATGCATTGTTTGACAATCTTGATGAAATAAATATTTAAAATTGGAAAAATAAATGAAAAATTCAGAAATTAAAAATAGGGTTTTAAGAGATATAAAACTATCAAAGTTGCAAGCAGAAGCTTATGCTGATAAAGTTTTGCAAACAGCTATGGAAGATGATGGTTTTAGTCAAACTTATAAACAAATAAAAGAGTTGAATTTTGCAATAGCAAAAAAAGAGTTTTTAAATGATTCTACTGCTGAAGATAAGAAAAAACTTAAGGAGCAACAACTTAAATTAACTCAAATTTTGGCAAAACTAAACATTAAAAAAGAAGACTTATCACCTAAATATTATTGCAAAAAATGTGCTGATACTGGTTTAGATGGCGACAAGTTTTGTGAGTGTTATTATAAAAGATTAAATCAAGCAATTATTAAAAACTTGGGAGTAAATATTGATCCAACACATAATTTTGAAAATTCACAGTTTGATAAGTTTGAAGATAAAGATAAAATTAAAAACGTTTACACTAAAATGCAAAACTGGTGTGAAAAATTTGAAACAACCAAGTATAAAAATGTTTTAATTACCGGAAATACTGGCGTAGGAAAAACTTATTTAGTAGAAAGCATTTGCAATAAAATGATAGCTAAAAATGTGGTAGTTAATTACTATACAGCCTTTGCATTAAACGATTTATTTTTAAAATATCGCACATCCTTTAATGAAAATAGAGCAGGTCTTTTAGATGGTGTTTTAGAGTGCGATGTATTAATTATTGATGACCTTGGTTCAGAGCCAAACACAAAAAATAATGAAGAATATTTTTATTCAGTTTTTAATGAGAGACTTGCAAAAAACAAAAGCACAATTATTACAACAAACTTAGATTTGGAACAATTATTATATAGGTATGGCGAAAGAACTTTTAGCCGTTTATGCAACAAAGTAAATTCTATTATGTTTAAAATAGATAATAGCGATTTAAGATTAAAAAGATAAAAAAAGAGCACCTCCAAAAAGGTGTTCTTTTTTAATTTATTTATTTTTATAAATTTTTACTTCATTTTTAAGTATTAGTCCAAATGGAGACTCAAAACCAATTAAGTGTTTATTATCATCAGCATCTAAAATTGTTGTTAAATTTGTTAGTCGTGCTCCATAAATTGCTTGTGTCCAGTTAATACTGTTTAGGGCAGACAAAAGGCTTTGCTCATAAACATCCATAGCTTGTGGCGACATAATACTAGTTAAAAAAGAACTTTCTTCTCCGTCTTTATCACAATAGCTAATAGACATTTGTTTATAGCAAACAGAATTTTGCTTTTTAGTTATTTCATTTATTTGTATTTTTGAAATAAAAACATTGCTATCCATCAAAAAACCCTTTTTTTATAAAAAAATTATAACATAAAAAATTTTTTACAAAAAGCAAAAAGCATATAAAAACAAAATAAAAAGTTAAAACAATT
>JAZUAI010000038.1:0-5083 GCA_045637945.1 Clostridia bacterium | reverse complement strand
TTATATTATACTGCTATAATGTTTAACACTATTTTACATGTTTTTTTACATACTATAACAGAGTCTTTATTAACACTTCCTGTGTTATTTATTTGTTATTTGTTAATAGAGTTGTTAGAAGATAAAATCTTACATAAATATCAATCTTCAAGGGTTTTAAAAAGTAAGTGGGCTCCAGCAATTAGTGCGGGTTTTGGGTTGATACCTCAATGTGGTTTTTCTGTTGTGGCAACTGATTTATATAGCAAAAAAGTAATAACAATTGGCTCTTTGTTTGCTATATTTATTGCAACAAGTGATGAAGCATTGCCTTTAATGTTGTCAAATCCAACAAATTATGGAAGCTTAGCAATTATACTTGGCATTAAATTTGTTTATGCTGTTATTATAGGTTTGTTAATAGATGTTTTTGTTTCACATAAAAACAAAAAAAGTATTTTAATTGAACAAGAAAATATTTCTGCAAAAAAGAAAAATAAAAAACTTGAAGAAGAATCTTTAAAAGAAGATGTTGTCTTGCTTGATGATGAAAGTGTAGAAGGTTGTTGCAAACACAAACTTGAAAAATCTCATAGCAAGCTAAAAGAGTTGTTTGTTCACCCTTTAATTCACTCTTTAAAAATATTCTTTTTTATAGTTTTATTCGGTACAATATTTGGTTGTTTTGTTGAGTTTGTTGGGGAAGACTCAATATCTTCTTTCATGCTTTCAACTGGCTTTTTTGAGCCCTTTATAGTGTCTTTAGTGGGTCTAATTCCTAACTGTGCTTCATCAGTTTTAATAACTCAAATATTTATGATGGGTGGAATTTCAATTGGTTCTTGTATTGCTGGTTTATGTATAAACTCTGGCGTGGCATTGGTTATGTTATTTAAAATGAACAAAAATATAAAACAAAACCTTTTAATTTTATTTTCACTTTATGGTTTAAGTTGTTTTATAGGTGTAATAATAAACTTGTTTTAATTTGTAAATAAATAATAGGAGAAGAATATGAAAAAAAGAAAAGATATTCAAAACGAATATAAATGGGATTTTAGTGATTATTTTTCAACTGAAGCTGATTGGCAAAAGACTTTTGATGAATACAATTTAGAAATGCAAAAAATAAAAGATTTTAATGGGAAGCTTGATAATAAGGAAAGTATTTTAAATTGTTTTAAACTTCTTGAAAAATTAGATTTGTATGCTGAACCATTGTATGTTTATTCTCATTGCATGCATGATGTTGATGTTGCTGATACAAAGTATCAAGAATATTTAAATAAAATTGAAGCCAAGCTTACAGAGCAATCTGTTTTATCATCTTTTATAACACCTCAATTATCAAAATTATCTCAAGAATTTTTATTGGAACTTGCAAGAGATCAAAATTTTAAAAACTATAAAAAAATATTAAAAGACATTATAAGAGAAAAAGAGCATACTTTATCGGAAGAATGTGAAGAATTAATGTCAAAAGTTTCTAGTTTTGCAAGAAATTTTAACTTAAACTTTTCTCACTTTGAAGATGGAGATTTAAAGTTTAATGATATAAAAAACAAAAAAGGCAAAACTTTGCCAATGAATCAAAACTTGGCAAGTATTTACCTAAGAGATAAAGATGAAGTTTTAAGACAAAACGCTTATACTGAATTGCACTCTGCGTTTGGAAGATTTAACAATTTTTTATCTTCAAACTATTTAGGAAGTGTAAAAAAAGATATTTTTTACGCAACAGCAAGAAAGTTTAAAACTTCACTTGATAGTGCTTTGTTTTATGAAGATGTTTCAAGTGATGTTTATAATATGCTTGTGACTTCTGTAGAAAAGAATTTAAATCTAGAACACAAATATTTTGCTTTAAAGCAAAAGTTATTAAAATTAAAAACTTTTAAAACTAGCGATGTTTATTACAATCCTTTAAAGTCAAAAAAGAAATATACTTATGAACAAGGTTTTGAAATTGTATGTAAAGCATTAAGTTTATTAGGTAATGATTATATCAGCCACTTGCTTTCTATGAAAGAAAGAAAAAAAATTGATGTTTTTCCAAATGAAAACAAACATAATGGGGCATATCAAACAGGGGCTTACGGAAAATCACCAGTTGTGCTAACAAATTTTAATGGAAATTTTGATGATATATCCACTTTAGCTCATGAACTTGGTCATGCAATGCACACTGTATATTCAAACTCTTCACAAAGTTTATATAATGCAAATTATACTATATTTTTGGCCGAAATAGCCTCTACAGTAAACGAAACATTGTTAAATGAATATATGCTTAACAATGCAACAACTAAAGAAGAAAAGCTGTTTTATATAAATGAATTTTTATCAAGATTTCACGCAACAGTTTTTCGTCAAACAATGTTTGCTGACTTTGAAAGTAAAATACATTCTTTAGCAGAAAATAATATGCCTTTATCTAGCAAGGTTTTAAATGATGAATATTTATCTCTAGTAAAAAAATATTTTGGCAAAAAAGTCAAAGTTCTTGATTGTGTTAAATATGAGTGGAGTAGAATACCTCATTTTTACAGGGCTTTTTATGTTTACAAATATGCAACAGGTCTTATCAGTGCAATAAATATAGCCGAGAATATTAAAGAAGGCAAAATAACTGTAGGTGATTATAAAAACTTTTTAAGTTCTGGCTGCACAGAAGATCCAGTAAGTTTGTTGAAAATTGTAAAAGTTGATTTGTCAACACCAGAGCCATTTGAAAAAGCTTTTAAAGTGTTAGATAGATATTTAAAAAATTTATCAAAATTGATTTAGTTAAATAAAAACAAAAAAGATGTGATTTCAAAACTCACATCTTTTTTATAATATTAAATAGAATTATTAATTGTATTTTTTGTATTAATTTCTTCAATCCATTCAGAAAAAACATCAAGAAGCTTTTGAAATTTATCAAAGTTTTCTTTATTGTTAGAAATAGAACATTTAATTTCTATTTGAATTGTCCAAGAATTTCTATGCATATCTTTTATATAACCAGAAACGGTGCTTTTTCCTCCCATATAAGGTTGGTCAATGCTAACTATAAAATCCTTACTAGTTAATTTATTAACAAGGCTATCAAAAATTTCAGGATCTTTTTCAATGTTATTGCCAAGATGTGTTCCTAAATTTACATCGCATTCTCTATGTGCTGCAAGGCCATGAAAGTCTAATAGATATTTGACGTTTCCTTCAGAAAAAACTTCGCTTACTTTTTTCTTGTAAGGGCAGTCTAAATCAAAATTAGCATCGTCAAAATTATTTTTTGTTTTGGCAATAAAATAACAATCGTGTTTTTCCTTTAGATAAAGAGCAGCTGCAAGAGCTCCTTTTTCTGCAATTTTATTTTTGCCAAGTCTGACTTGAGCTACTCCATGTGGGGCAGAGATCATAATTTCGTTACTGCCAGAATTGTAGTAGAAATCGTCTGTTTGATTATTTTTAATAAAGTTTATTCTGTTTGCGTGAATTTTAGTAAAACTCATAATTAATTTTCCTTAAATAAAATGGGAGGGTATTGTTAATAGATTATAGTGTAATAGTTTTGTATAAAATATTAACAAAAAAACAGCATCTAATTGACGCTGTTTTTAAGTTGGCTCCTCGAGTCGGATTCGAACCAACAACCTATCGGTTAACAGCCGAGTGCTCTACCTTTGAGCTATCGAGGAATATGACTTATACATTGTTAACAAGTTGTTAATCAATGCTTTGTAATATTAGCAAACTGTTTAATAAAAGTCAATAAAAATTTTGGTATTTTTTTAAATTTTTTTTAAAAAATTTTTAAAGTCAAATATTAAACAATTTACTATATATTATTTACATCAAAAACATTTTATTACTATCAAATTTTTATAAAGCAATAAGTAACAATCCTGTAAGCAGGGTAGGTATTGCTGTCATTGAACCATACATTATAAATTTTAAATAACTAAATTTAACTCTGTTTCGTTTTAATATTTTCATAAACATAATTCCTGCTAAAGCACCAATTGGGGTAAAGAAGGCGCAAATATTTGATGCAAAAATGCTAGAAAATATCATTGGTAGAGTAGTTGTGCAATTTAAGAAAACGGAAGAGAAAAACATTGTCATTGGGATATTGTTGATTATGTTTGCTAATATAAATGAAATTAGGCCAACAATAATTACATGTTTGCCTTCAATAAAGTTTGCAATTAAATTTGTTATTCCTATATTATTTAAGGCAGAAATAATAACAGCCATAGATAGTAGAAAAGGTATTAAACTGTAAGGAGCCTTTTTAAGAGCATATAACATTTTCTTTTTGCCTGCTTTTTTCTTCAAGCTAACAATATAAAAAGCGATAAAAGTTAAAATTGAACAAATAAAAGGAATATACCACATTTCAATTCCAATATAAGATGAAATTGCCATTAAAACTATACAAGTAATTAATCCTGATAAAGATACAATTAAATGAGGTTTGCTCATTTTTATAGGGATAGCGTCTTTTTCTCTAATTTGAATTGGTTCTTTTAATTTTTTATGGAAGATTAAAAATAAAATTAAAAAAGATACCAAACTTGATATGGCAGTTGGTATGGCCATATTAACAAGATATTCTACAAAGTTTATGTTAAAAGAAGTTGCTAAATAAATATTTGTTGGATTTCCAATAATTAAAAATGTGCTCCAAGTGTTTGCTGCAACAAATTCAGAAACAATATATGGGGTAGGGTCTATTTTTGCGTGTTTTGTAAAGTAACAAATAAATGGTGTAAAAGTAAGTATTATAATATCGTTTGAAGTTACAATTGTTAAAAGAGAAATAATAATATAAAAACTAATAAATAATTTTATTTGACTAGCTTTTGCTTTTTGTAAAACAAGCTGTGCTAAATATTTGAAAAAGCCAATTTCATCAAGCAAAACTGATAGTAAAGTTAATGTAATAAAAATTATTAAAATTTTTAAAGGGTTAATTGATGCGTCACTAATAAAAATTTCTTTTATGTTTTCAAAATTAACAAATCCAAATATTAAACAAAAGATAGCTCCAAAAAGTAATACAACCCAGTAAAGAGAGAATGAAAGATTTTTAATTTTTATCTTCCAATCACAAATT
>JAZUAI010000037.1:0-2113 GCA_045637945.1 Clostridia bacterium | reverse complement strand
TTTTAAAAATTTTTTAAAAAAACAATATTCCCCTTATAAACAGCGGCGTATATTGATTTTTTAAATAAAAAACACCTTATACAGATATATAAGGTGTTTTTACTTTTTAATTTTAATTTTTTACAAATAAAACTTAAATATTTTTATTTGTTTTAATAGTATTTAATATTTGATCTAAAGCTTTATCTGTTGAAACCATTTGTGTTTCGCCAGTCTTTCTAAGTTTAATTTCAACTTCGCTGTTTTGTAAACTTCTTGGGCTTACAACCACCCTAATTGGCATACCCATAAGGTCTGCATCAGCAAACTTAATTCCTGGCATACAATCTCTGTCATCAATTAAAACTTCAATGCCGTTGTCTTTTAATTTATTATACAAATCAAAAGCAATTTTATTTACATTTTCGTCATCAAGTCTTAATGGTGCAATATGAACTTTATATGGAGCCACGCTCAATGGCATACAAATACCTTTTTCATCATAGTTTTCTTCTATAACACAGGCCAAGTTTCTTCCTACACCTATACCATAACACCCCATAATTGGGTTAATTTCTTGTCCATCACTGGTTTTAACAAGCATATTCATACTTTTGGTATATTTTGTTCCTAGTTGGAAAATATTGCCAATTTCTACACCGTTAGAAATCTTTACTTTGTGTTTTTTACAGTTAGGGCAAATTTGTCCTTCTTGAACTTTTGACAAATCATAATACTCTACTTTGCCAAAATCTCTTTCAATATTAAAGTTAACATAATGATATTTTGCTTTATTTGCACCTGTTACTAAGTTAAATGTATCTTTTAGGCTTAAGTCAAAATAAATTTCACAGTTTTCTGCCTTTAAGTCTTTTGGACCAATATTCCCTGCACAGAAAGATTTATCATTAGAAGCATCAAAAGGAACAATATCTTTTTTGCAAAGCTTTTTAAGTTTTGCTTCGTTAACTTCTTTATCTCCCCTAACAAAGCAAACCACTGAGCCTTCTTCTTTTTTAACTGCAAAAACAACTGCTTTGATACATTTTGTTGCATCAACTTTTAATAAGCTTGCAACAGATTCAATATCTTTTGCATCCCCTGTGTCAACTTCTTTTAATTCTAGTAGCTCTTCTTTTTTATTTGCTTCATAAATACATTCTGCAACTTCTTGGTTTGCCTTATAACCACATTCATCGCATAAAACTAATTCATCTTCACCATTATGGTTTAAAAACATAAATTCATGAGCAACACTGCCACCCATCATTCCTGTATCACTTTTAACAGAAATAACATTTTTTAAACCAATTTTTTCAAAGATATTTTCATATGCTTTATGAACAACATAATAATATTCTTCTAAATCTTCTTGAGTTGTATGGAAAGAATAACCATCTTTCATAGTAAATTCTCTTACTCTTATTAAACCACCCCTACTTCTTGGTTCATCCCTAAATTTAGTTTGAATTTGGTAAATCATAAATGGCAATTGATTATAGCTATTTACCCAATTTTTTGCCAAATGAACAGAGGCTTCCTCGTGTGTCATACCAAGCAACATTGGATGGTTTGATCTATCAGTAAACCTTACCATTTCATTTCCAATAGATGAATAACGGCCACTTAAATCCCACAATTCTTTTGGCATAACAACTGGAAACTTTACTTCCTGTCCATCACACTTATTCATTTCTTGTCTAATTATATTTTCAATGTTCAAACAAGCTTTTTGACCTAATGAAGTTAATGTAAATATTCCATTGGCAACTTGTTTCATATATCCAGCTCTGAGCATTAAAATATGATTCATCATTTTTGCATCAGATGGAGTTTCTTTTGTTCTTTCTGCAACTAATTTGCTTAATTTCATCTCTTTAATTTCCTTTATTTATTTTTAGTCTTCATTATCAAAATCAGCCAACTTATCAAGTTCTTCTTTTAAAATAGTAACTTTACCTTTATTTTCTTGTAAAATTTCATAGCATTTTTTTGCTATAGTTACACCTTCTTCATAAAGTTTAGTTCCTTCTTCAATAGAAACTTCATTTTTTTCTAATTTCTTTATTATTTCTTGTAATCTTTGGCTATATTCATCAAAATTCATTTTTATTTTCCTCTTTCATTTAAAGTT
>JAZUAI010000036.1:0-5056 GCA_045637945.1 Clostridia bacterium | reverse complement strand
ACTTTTAAAAGATTTAAAAGAAAAAGCTGATATAAAAAAAGCCTTTTGTTTATATAAAAAAGCTTTTCCAAAAGAAGAACAAAAACCTTTTAAATTTTTATTAAAAAACAGCAAAAATGGACCTTATGAATTATTCACAATAAGTGATGATGAAAATTCTTTTTATGGAATTGCTTTTTTAGTAAAAAAAGATAATCTTGTTTTGCTTGATTTTTTAGCTATTGCTGAGGATTTTAGAAATCAAGGGCTTGGATCAAAAACATTAAAGCTTTTGCAAGAAAAATATAAAGGACAAAAACTTATTATTGAAATTGAAGACACAACTGCCCCAGCAAAAAATATTCTTCAAAGAATAAGCAGAAAGAACTTTTATTTAAAAAATAATATGGTTATGCAAGATTTTAAAGTTTCATTGTTTAACTGCCCTATGCACATTTTAACTTATGGCGGAAATATAACTTTTGAAGATTATTTTTCAATTTTTGATATGCTTTATGGCAAA
Organism: Clostridia bacterium; assembly: GCA_045637945.1. Lineage (GTDB taxonomy): Bacteria > Bacillota > Clostridia > Christensenellales > UBA1242 > UBA7862. The sequence continues at coordinate 4,554 of JAZUAI010000036.1, read as the reverse complement.
AAAGCACTAAAAAAAGTTTTAATTTACAATAACTAATTTATAAATGGAGTTTATTATGGTTGAAAATCCTTTATTTGAAAAAATGTATAATCACTATTTACACGGTGTTAAAAACTTTCAATCTTTTAGTAGGCTTGAAAGATTTGAGTATGCCTATACTGCCCTAGAAACTGTAAGAGATTTTTATTGTGCACAAAACAATATTGACCCACAAAAAATTGATATTGCTTTTGCAAGAATTCCAAATTCAGGAGGACAAAATATTTGGAAAAGAGTTGAAAATAATGTTGTTTTGGAAACAACGGTTGCTCTTGAAATTTTTACAGCTTTGAGAGCAAATACAACTACTGATAGTTTGTTTTCACTTATTTCACACGAAATGGGACACGCTGTTGATTGCTTAACAAGAAAAGACTTTACAACTCAACATCATCAACTTAGAGCATTGAACATAGATACTTATTCTGGTGTAGGCTGGTGGGGGCGTAAAGATGAAAGAATTGCAAATGATTTTGCACATCAAAATATGTTAAGTATTTTAGATAAGCAAATATCTGACAATCCACAAGATCAAACTTTGGTTACAAAAAGAGGAAACCTTGTTAGTGAATACAAAGAAAAATTAAAAATGCATAAAAAAGCAGAGGGTGAGTTAGAAAAATTAATTGCTAAAAAACAAAAGGATATATCTACCCCATCTGTTATTGAATTACCACAATCGTTACCTCAAACTCAAGACAAAAATCAATCTCAACCTCAAACTCAAGATAGACTTGTTACGCCTCAAATTAGAAATGGAAAATATGTTGTAGATAGAATTATAGATAGAGAAAAATCTCAAACTTGTTCTACTTATGAAAACGGCCCATTGTTTATTTCTATTGAGACTATAAGAGAAGTTGCTGAAGACCCACAACTTGCACCTCTTTTAAACGTGCAAGATTACACAAAAATAGAAGAAGGGGCTATGGTTTCAATCAACTCTACCCCAGGCCAAGAATCAATAACCATAACAAACCCAAATTCTCAAGTCCAAACCGATGCAACACAAGTTCAATCCAATACAGCACAAACTGTAGGAACTGATAATTTTGATCTTGCAAATATGACTATGAATGCTTTAAGAGATTTAGGTGAAGTAATAAAAATTCAAAGCGGTAACGAGGCTACATCACCTGCTCCAGAAGCACAGATGGCACCAACAATTATGCCTCCAATTGAATAATAATTAAATATATTTAATATTGCTTTTTTTGAAATTGACAAAACAATATTTTGTGCATATAATATAAGTATTATGAAAACAAAACAAAGCGATAGTTTAATATGTTGTTTAGGAAAATAAGCATTTAAAAAAATGTTTCTATTTTCCTTTTTTTTATATTAAACTAAACATTTTTTTGGAGGACTAACACAATGAACGATAACACAAAAATCGAAGTTGCAAGAGAAGTTATGAATGCTATGCTTGCAAGAGCTTGCAGAAACGGCTTTGACAAAAAAAATAAAGCACTTGCTACTCTTTTAAATGAAGAAAGAGAAATGAACAAATTTAATTTTAAAGTTATAGACAAAATTTTAAATGTTTATGCCCCAATTATTAAAAGAGGAGAATTGTAAAAATGACAGAACAAGAAATTATGCAAATGTATGCCCTCTCTCCTGAACAAGTTGAAGGTATTAAAGATACAATTATAAGTGTTTTGGCAGACGGAAAAATGCCATCAGAAAGACCTCTTGCTGTTGTTGTTGGTGGACAATCAGGAGCAGGAAAAACAGCTTTGATTGAATATACAACACAAATGTCAACTCAAAGAGAATTTGTTATGATTGACAATGACTTCTTTAGAGGTTTTCACCCACAAGCAAAGGAAATTAGAAAAAATCACCCAGATTTTTATACTGCAGCAACTGACCAAATTGGTTTAGGTATTACAGCTGATATCATTTCATACTTTATGGAAAATAAATATGATATTATTTTACACCAAACATTAAAAAACAATCGTATTGCTGATGACGCTATTACAAAATTCCGTGAAGCTGGTTACACTGTTGGAGTAAGAGCTTTTGCTGTTCCTTACATTGAAAGTAAAATGTCTCAAATTGAAAGATGCTTGGGTCAAATTGAAAAATTGGGTTTTTGCAGATATGTAAGAAAAGTTGACCATGACGCAGCAGTTGCTGGTTTACCAGGAACAGTTGGTTACATTGAACAATCTGGAAAATATGATTTTATTGAAATTTTCAAAAGAGGTAAACAAATTGATCATCCAACACTTGTTTATTCAAAATTAAACCCAGAAACAGAACAAGAAACTCTTGCAGCTCTTTCAAATTGTGAACAAGCTTCTACTGAAACTGAAACTTTCGGTTTTGAAAATGCACAAGACGCAGTTGTTAGAACTCGTTTGCAAGAAGAAATTAAACTTTCAAAAACAATTGATAAGAGAATTGAAACAGCTGAAACAAGCGAATTTAACAACCCAGAAATGCAAACTCACATTGATGAGTTAAAAGATTACGTTGCAACTTTTAGAGTTGAACACGCAATTACTCCTGAAAACTAATTTGCAAAAACAAAAAAAACACCATTAGGACAAGCCTTTTGGTGTTTTTTTATTTTAAAGTTTTCTTTACTAACAAAATATTTTTAAAATTAATATATCTATGATATAATCTTAAAATAAATTTTTAAAATCACGTGAAAAAAAATGGAAAAAGTAAAAAAACATTTTAAACAAAAAAAATGCTACTACATTAGTGCGATTATTATAACCTTTTTTATGTTAACCCTATATCTTTTTTATGGGGCTTTTCCTTTTGGCAAAAAAACTATCGCTCACTATGATTTGTTACAACAAATTCTACCTTTTATAAATACAATTTTTGGAGCTTTTGAAGGTAAAAATACCCTACTATTTACAAACCACTTAGGTGGAGGATCTAACCTTGTTGGTTATTTATGTTATTTTATTTTTAGCCCTTTTTATTTAATAGTTATTTTGTTTGGTAAAGCAAACATTTTATATTCAATAAATATTGTTTTAATTTTACAGTTTGTAACAAATGCTTTAGTTTTTATGTGGTTTATAAGAAAGTATTTTAAACTAAATTCTTTTTATCAAATTGCATTTAGTTTAGCTTACACTTTTAGTGCCTTTACACTTTTAAATTATACTTTCTTCACCTGGATGTTTTTATACACATTATTACCTATTCTTGTTGATAACTTTTTAAAATTTGTTAAAACAAAAAAAATAACAGGTTTTACTTTAGTTGTTGTTGCTATGATTTTTAACAGTTATAGCATTGGTATGTTTGGGCAAATTGTTTTATTTGTGTTTTTTACTTTATTTATTTTATTACTTACAAAAAAAGAAAGTAAAAAAATATTAATAAGCAAACTTCTTGTAAGTTACTTTATTGCTTTAACATCAAGTCTATTTATGTTAGGGCCAAACATCTTACAATTATCAACCAGCTCAAGAATAAGCAATCCACTTTATCAAATATTTAATAAAGAACTTTTTGTTAGTTTTGCTTATAGTTTAAACTATTTAATTATTGATTCCGTTTTGTTTGTTTTAACTGTTATATTTTTAATAAAATACAAATCAAAAAACAACTTTACAAAATTTTTGTTTTTAACTTTAATATTATCTCTATTGCCTATTTTGATTGATGGAATAAATTTGGTTTTATCTGCCGGTAATTATTTAGGATATAATATGAGAATGGGTTATATACTCACCTTTTTAGCTTTTATTGCTGCAATATATATTGTTAAACAAATTCAAAATAAAAAAGAAAAAGAAACAAAGTATTCTAATCAAGAAAAAATTTATGCCTTTATTTTAATCCCATTACAAATAATTACTGCTATTATGATTATTTGTTTATCTTTTACTTTAATAAGCAGGTATTTAGCTCACTCACTTGCATCAGAATTTTCATTAATTTTTTATCTTTTCCTAACTGCAATATTTTTACTTGTTTTATTTATTACATCATTTAAATATTCAAAAAATAAAGTAAGCAAAAAATTTTTAATAACAATATTTTCTTTTGTATTTATTTTTCAAATAATATTAAACCCAATTATTTTTACTTGTGGTGGCTGTCTTGAAACAACTGATATTACTTTTTTAAATGAACAATCAATTTCGCTAAATGTTGATGATTCCAGAATTAAAAGCTTTACCCCTAGAGGAACAAACTCTCATTTGTTTTCAAACTTTTCAAGCTTTTCTTGTTTTGCTTCTCAAGTAGATTCAAATACAACAAAAATAAATGGTGCTTTTGGTTATCTTACAGAGTCAAACTCCGCAAATAGCTCGGGTGGCACTTTGCTTTCTGATGGATTTTTTGGATACGAATATTACTCTTCTTCACAAGAATTAGATAGACCTTATTTAACTTTTATTGCAAAAAAAGATATAAACAAAAATGAATCTATTTATTTATATAAGAATAACCTTTCATTGAATCATGCAATTGTGTTAGATAAAAACAACACTCTTGACTTAGAAGAAAGCATACAATCAAATACAA
>JAZUAI010000035.1:0-4880 GCA_045637945.1 Clostridia bacterium | reverse complement strand
AATATATAGTTAAAAAGTGTTTTTAGATATAAAAAATCAATATTATTTGCCAAAAGTAAATAAATGTTGATTTTTTTATTATAAAAATTAAAGGTAAAAAGTTTTAAAATATGAGTGAATTTTTAAAAGAAGAAGAAGTTTTAGATGACTTACAACTAAACAATTTAATGATAATACAAAACAAAAATAATTATAGGTTTACCTCAGATAGTGTTTTGCTTGCAAATTTTGCAAAAGTAGGACACAAAGATTTTGTTGTTGAATTTTGTTCAGGCAGTGGTGTAATATCAATTTTATTAAATGAAAAATGTAAACCAAAAAAAATAATAGGTTTTGAATTGCAAAAAGATTTATGCGATATGTCAAATAGATCTTTAAATTATAATAAAATTGAAAGCATATCATTTATAAACAAAGATTTAAAACTTGCAAGTGAAGAAGTGGGAGTAGGAAAAGTTGATGCTATTGTATGCAATCCACCTTATTATGTTTTGCCAAAAGATGAATCAAAGATAAATGATAAGTATTATTTAACAAAATACGAAGTTTCAACAAACCTAGAAGAGATTTTTGAGAGTGCAGAAAAAATATTAAAATATTCTGGAAAATTGTTTATGGTGCACGTGCCAAGTAGATTACAGGAGATTTTAGCAATAGCATTTAAACACAATTTAATTTGTAAAAAGATTCAATTTGTTTATCCAAATAGTAAAAAAGAATTAAGCCATTTAATTTTATGTTGCTTTGTTAAAAAGGGTAACAATGGTTGTGATATTGTAAAGCCTTTAATTCTTGAATAAAAACATTAAAAAAATATCAAAAATTATAAAAAAAAGAGCATTTTTAATTAAAATGTTCTTTTTTTTTGTTGTTGCTGTTAATTCTACTTTATTGAAAAGATAAATAAACAGACTTCACATAAAGTTCTTAAATAGTTATTAGATAAAGCGACAGAATAAACAGCTTAAAATAGCACCTGCAAGAGTTGCTAGCAATGCGACTGGTATTGCATAAGATAACTTTTTGACGTTTGTTTGAGAACAATATAATGTTGTTACATAAAAAACAGTGTCACAACTTCCAATAATAACACTAGCGCTTCTTCCAATATAACTATCAACTCCATAAGTAGTATAAATATCGTTTAATATTGCCAAACTTCCATTTCCACTAAAAGGTTTTAATAATACAAGCTCACAAAGTTCAGAAGGAATGCCAATTAATTTAAAAACAGGAGAAATAAAATTTGCAAGTAAGGTAGCTAGTCCACTTATTTTAATAAATTGAACCATTATCATTATTGTTACTAAAAAAGGGAATATATCAACAACTAAACCAATGCTTTGTTTTGCTCCGTTTATAAAACTGCCATAAACATTAACTTTTTTAGTTTTTGCATATATAAAAGTAAATAGTATTAAAACTGGTAATAAATAAATACTCATTTATTTTTCTTTTTTCCTTTTTTAATTTTTTCAATAATCAATGCTAGTCCAATTCCTATAACAGTTGTTAATATGGCTGCAAAAATAGTTGGAAGTATTATATTGCTTGCACTTTCACTTCCAGCGGTTATTCTTAAGCCTATAACAGTAGTAGGCAAAATTTGCATTGATGTTGAAGCAAATATGATAAGCATAATCATTGCTCTATTTGCTTTTCCTGACCCATCATCAAGGCGTTGCATGGCTTTCATCCCAAGTGGGGTGGCAGCTCCTCCCATGCCAAGAATATTGCAAGAAATATTCATACACAATAGTTCATTTGTTGTTTGGTCAACATTTCCAAATATTTTTTTTGTTACAGGAGCTAAAAGTTTTGATAATTTTTTATTTATTCCACTATCTTCCATAACTTGCAAAATTCCCATCCAAACAGAGTAAATGGCGCATAAATTTAAGCATAATTTTAAAGTGCTTTCGCTTGCTTCAAGCATTGAGGGTAAAATAATTTCAGGATTTAGATAAATTAAAATGCAAATGCTTGTAATAACAAGCCAAAACCATAACTTATTCATATAAATACTTATGAAAGATTATAAAAAGGTATGCAATTATTTATAAAATGTGGTAATATGTTGTTATGATTATAGATTCACATTGTCATTTGTATGATAAAAAATTAGATAGTATTAGAGAAGAAATTTTAGAAAACATAAAAAACAACAACCAATTATGTGTTTGTAATGCCGATTGTATAGAAACTTCTAAATTATGCATAAATTTGGCTGACGAAAATGAAAATGTTTACGCGACGGTTGGTTTTCATCCACACGAGGCAAAAAGTTTTGAAGGTGAAAAATCTTTAAAAGAGTTAGAAAATCTTTCAAAAAATAAAAAAGTTGTTGCAATAGGTGAAATAGGTCTTGATTATTATTATGATTTTTCACCTAGAGAAATACAAAAAGAAGTTTTAAAACAGCAAATAATTTTGGCAAATAAACTTGCTTTGCCATGTGTTTTTCATGTAAGAGAAGCAACAGAAGATTTTTTGAAGATAATAAAGGAAATGTCACAGTATTTTAATTATTCTGGGGTAATTCACAGTTTTAGTGGTAGTGTGGAAACTGCAAAAACTTTAATTAAAGATGGTTTTTACTTGGGAATAAATGGTATTGTTACATTTAACAACGCAAATAAAATATTAGATGTTGTAAAAGAAATTTCTCTTGAAAATTTGCTTATTGAAACAGATTGTCCTTACTTAACCCCTGTTCCTTATAGAGGTAAGCCTAATAGACCAGAATTTGTTGAACTTATTGCAAATAAGATTGCTGAAGTAAAAGGTATAACAAAAGAAGAAGTTATAAAAATTACAACTCAAAACGCTTTAAAACTTTTTAATATTAAAAGGTAAAAAAAATATGGCAGAATTATCAAAAGATTTTAAATTTAAAAAACAATTTGGTCAAAACTTTATATTTGACAAAAATTTTATGTTGTCTTTGGTGAGAGATTTTAACTTGTCACCTGAAACATCTGTTTTAGAAATTGGGGCAGGTGCTGGTGTTTTAACAGAGGTTTTGGCAAATTCTTTTAAAAAAGTTATTAGTTTTGAAATTGACAAAACTTTAACAGAGCATTTAACTTCTTTGCAAAATGAATACGACAATTTACAATTTGTTTTTAATGATGTTTTAGAAGTTGAAACAAAAAAAATAGATGATATGTTTGATGGGTTAGATTATGTAATGATTGCAAACTTACCTTATTACATAACTTCTCAAATTATTTTTAAGTTTTTATTTGCTTCAAATATATCAAAAATGTTTGTTATGGTTCAAAAAGAAGTAGGTAAGAGATTTTGCGCTAATCCTTCAACTAAAGATTATGGTATACCAACAGTTTTAATAAATAGTTTTGGTAGTTGCAAAATTGTTAAAAATGTAAGCAGAACAGTTTTTAAGCCTGTGCCTAATGTTGATTCTTGCATAATCAAAATAGAAATTGATAAAAATAAATTTGAAATTAAAGATCACAATAAATATTCAAATTTTGTTGCAAATTGTTTTAAAATGAAAAGAAAGACATTGTATAACAACTTAGCAACAGTGGGTTTTGAAAAAAATAAAATTATAGAACAAATAAAACTTTTAAATTTTCCAGAAACTGTAAGACCAGAAAATTTAACAGCTAAAGATTTTGTTTATTTATATAATAATTTGATTTAAAAAAATATCATTTTGCCTTTTTAAAAGCATATATATTACCATAATATATATGTTTTTATTTTTTTTCTAAATTTGCGACAATAAAAAAATGTTAAATTATAGATAAAAGAAAATAATTAAAAAGGGAAGTGTATAGTGCAAGAAAAAACAAAAATAGTAATTTTAAATAATCAAAAAGATAATTCTATAAAAGCTGTTTTGAATTTAAAAGAAGGCAAAAATAGTTCTATTAAAATTTTTAACTTCCAAGAAAAATCTAAAAAACTTGCTTTAGGTATAAAACAAAAAGATGAAATAATAAAAATTCCTTTAAATTTTCAAAATAATAATTGTGACTTTTTATTGCCTAAAAATATAAATATTAAAGAAAATTTTTTGTGTGCAATGGTAGATGTTTCAAATGCTTTTTGTCCTGAAATTGTTTTAAGTGGCAGTGCAAATAATTTTTTTCAAAACTCAAAAATTGAAAATGCATTTACCCAAACAAAACCACAAGATTCATCTGTTTTATATGAAGAATTTGATGATGATAAAATACAGTCTTTAGTTGATAAAAACTTGGAAGAAGATTTAAATTCTGTTTATTATGATTCGTGCTCTTTATGTAAATATAGAAAAGCTTTTTATGAAGAAGGTGGAAAATGTTGTTGTGTTGACAAAAAAATTGAAGAAATGAATGATGAAAAAAATACACAGACAAGGGTTGATTTTCAAGTAATTGAGGAAACTAATAAAAAGGAAGATGTAATTTGTGACCAAGAAAAAAGCCCTTTAAACAATGGTTTAGATTCGGGCGTAAAAGAGTTTGAAAAATCTAAAAATGTTGAAAATGAGCCAATTTTGAGCTTTTACAAGCAGGTTAAAACTCAAGTAGACGCTTTATTTGAAAAATATCCAAAAGAAGTAAATCTTGAAAACCTAATTTCTAATTCTAAATGGGTGAGGGTGGAATTTAATAATAAAGAGGAGTTTTATGTGTTAGGTTTGATATATGATGATGAGAATAAAAATGTTGAATATATCTCTTATGGTATGCCTTCCAATGATAATAAAAATCCTCCAGAAGATTTAAAAGATTTTGCTCAGTGGTTACCAATTGATTTTAATAAGCCTGATGCAGATGGTTTTTGGATTGTTTATCAAGAAGCCTTTTCAGGGGAGACAATTAAAGTAAATTTAATTTAAAAATGAAAGCCTTTTTTGGAAAGGC
>JAZUAI010000034.1:0-11938 GCA_045637945.1 Clostridia bacterium | reverse complement strand
TATTAAAAAAATATGATACACAAAATTTAATAGATAATAAATACTTAAGCTTTGATAAAAATAATGTAATCTCTGTTAATCTTCCTACTGCTGATAAAAATAAGATTATTTACTTTGCTTTAAAAGATTTTAACACCATAGCATTAAATCAAGATGAATTTCAAGTTTCAACAATATTAAAAAATACTTTTACTGATATTGGTTTTGTAAAAGCTGGGGAAAATTTAAATATAACTTTTTCAGTAGAAAATCCTTTATTACCTTCTGGCATAACATTTTATGAATTAGATTATGATTTGGTTGAAAATTTGTTAGTTGAAAAACAACTTGAAGATGTTGAAGTAAAATACAATACAAACGGTTTTACAATAAACACAACTGCTGAAACAAATAAAAAACTTGTAACAACAAATATAAATTTAATTGGAAGACAATTAACTTTAAACAATAAAAAAATTGAAACAAATAAAAACTTACCTATTATTGAAATTGAATTACTTGAAGGAAACAATACAATTGAAAGTTCATACTCATATCCTTACACAAAAGCATTTATAGTTTTTTGTATAGTCAGTTTAGTTTGTTTAATTGTTGGAATTGTTTTAAATAAACTAATTAGCAAAAACAAAAAGTTTACAAATATTTTATATTATACAAGTTTGGGTTTTGCCATAACTTTTGCTGTTGCTGTTTATTTATTCCCTAGTATTGTTTTTGTTGGAAGAATAATTATTTTTAAATTTTAGAAAATAAAATATTGACAATTAAAAAAATGCAAGTTAATATATAAACATAAATTGAGGAGAAAATTATGTTTAGTTTTGTTTTAACAAACCATCATAACAATAATTTTTAAACACTTGCACTTTTAAAATTTATAAACGGTGCGAGTGTTTTTCGCGCCGTTTTTTTTACACTTAAAAACGGCTTTTTGTTAAGTATGTTTTTAAGTGTTTTTTATTTTAATAAAAACAAAATAATTATATAAAAAAGGAAAAATAATAAAATGAAAACTTTATTTTTAAATAAATTGCATCATCATTTACATTAAGCTTACACCAACAAAGAAAACGGTGTAGGCTATTTTGCGTGCACCGTTTTATATTGTTTTAAAAACGCTATAAGACGGAGTTTATCTATCTTATAGCGTTTTTTTATTATTAAAAATTTAAGGAGAATTATATTATGAATTTAAAAACATTTTTTATGTCAGAAGACATCAATTTAATTTTAAATGGAAATAGCATTTTTGGAGATTTTTATTCTCAAAATGGAATTGCTATTCCTAGTAAAACAAAGGTTAACAATATTAGAAATAGAATGCGTGAAAATTTACAAAAAACTTATGGAAACATTGAAATTATACCTGAGCAAGAGCTTTTAGCTGCAATGAAAAGTTTGGCAAAGGCTAGCAGTTATCCTCTTGTTTCATTAGATGAAATTTATTTAAGAAACAACCCTTTTGTTCAAGAATATTTAAATCTTTCAAGAATTAAAATTGGCGACAAAACCTTTTTATCAACCAGAAGCAATGAAGGGGCTTACTTACCTTTTGAAAAAGAAATAAGTAGGATGTGTTCAAGTTTACAAGCAACCTACGGAAAGGAGAATCCCCATTGAAATTTCTCTTATAGATGATGTTGTATTTAGTGGAAGTATGATAACAAAAGTTGCTTCAGCTTTAAGAGAAAAAGGCATTATTGTTAAAGAAGTTTTGGCAGGTGTTGCTGTTAGAGAAAATCTAGGTGTAATTACCAGCACAGGTATAGATATTAAAACTTCTTTCACAATTTCAAACGTATTAGATGAAGTATGTGAAAGAGATTTTTATTTTGGATTAGCACAATCAGGACAAAGCACTTTATTACCTGATAACACAGTTGTAAAAAGTCCATACTTCTCACCTTTTGGCTCACCAGTTGAAAGTGCTTCTGTTCCTGAAGATAAGGCAGATGATTTTTCAAGAGAATGCATAGAATGCTCTGTTGAACTTTGGGATGAAATGCAAAAACAAACAGGCAGAACTTTAACATCAAAAGACTTGCCTGAAAATATAGCAAATACACCTTATAACGAAGGCTTTGAAATTTTGCCATATTTACAATCAACAATACAAAATAGTTTAGAACAATAAAATAAATAAAAAATAGGAGAAATAAAATTATGAATAGAAAATTACAAATAGGAATTATGGGCTCAGCCTCAGATTTAAAATACTCAAAAAAAGCAGAAAAATTTGCTAAAGAACTTGGAAAAATTATTGCTGAAAGTGGAAACACCCTTGTTTATGGCGCTGAAAAAGATTGTTGCTCACTATCTACCATAGCAGCAAAAAGCGCTAGCGAAAACGGAGGTTTAACTTTAGGGGTCACTTATGGCAAAAGTAAAGAATGCTGGAATATGAAAGATTTTTGTCCAACAATTTTATTACCATGTGGTTTAGAGCGTGGTGGTGGTAGAGAGTTTACCTTAGTATTAGGCTGTGATGTTATTATTGCCATAGGTGGGGGCTCAGGCACAATAAATGAAATATCTGTTGCCTACCAGGCAAACATACCAATTATAGTTGCTAGCCAATTTAAAGGCTGGGCAAAAAAACTTGCAAATAAATATCTTGACGAACGCAACCGTTTGCTTTGCAAAGCAGCCTCTACCCCTCTTGAAGCTTTTAATTTTGCTATAGAAGCAGTTAATCTGCAACAAAAATAAAGAACAATAAAAAATACACATCAAACTAAATTGATGTGTATTTTTGTTTTAATTATTTATCGTAAATAAACAAGTCTCCTAAAGGCTTTTCTTCATTTAGCCTTTTAATTGCATCGGCAAATAATGGAGCTATTGAAACTATTTTTATTTTATCTATTCTTTTTTCTTCTTCAACAGGAACAGTATTTGTTACAACAACTTCATTTATATTAGAATTTTTAATTTTTTCAATTGCATTACCGGCAAAAATACCATGAGTTGCGCCTGCATAAATTTCTTTTGCACCATGCTTATGAACAATGCTTGCAGCTTCAACCAAAGTTCCTGCTGTGCTTATTTCGTCATCAAAAATAATAGCTGTTTTACCTTTAACATCACCTATGATATTTGTTGCAACAACTGTATCATTATTTGTTGCTCTTTGCTTGTCTATTAATGCCATTGGGCATTTAAAATATTTTGAATATTTATAGGCTTTTTTAGAACTTCCAGCATCGGTTGCAATGACAACCATATCCTTTATATTTTTGTCTTTAAAATATTTTTCTAATAAATAAGAACCTGTTACCCTATCACACAAAATATCAAAGTATGCTTGAATTGCGCTGTTGTGTAAATCACATGTTAAAACATGGTTTACACCTGCAGCTTCTAGCAAAGTTGCCATAAGCTTTGCTGTTACTGGAACTCTTGATTGGTCTTTTTTATCTGAACGAGAATAAAAATAATATGGCAAAACTGCTGTTATTTTTTTAGCCCCTGCCCTTTTTGCTGCATCAACTGTAATTAAAAGTTCCATAATCCTCTCATTTACAGGAGGTTTTGTTGTTTGAACTAAATAAACATCTTTACCCCTTACAGATTCTTTTAATTGAACAAAATTATTGTCGTTTGCAAATTTAAAACAATCTATTTTACCCATAGGTAAAGAAAGTGAATCGCAAATTTCTTTTGTAAATTCTTCGGCAGAATTACAAGCAAATATCATAATATCTTTCATTATTTTCACCCCTAAATGAAATATATTTTTATATTAACAAATATTTACTTTTTTATCAATTTTATTTATATTTTTTATTTTTTTTACATTTAATTATTTTAATATTTTTGTTATTGCTAAACAAAAACTGTTATGCTACAATCGGGGTGTAAAAATAAAATTAAAAGGGGTAAAACTTTTATGAAACGCATAACTATCAAAGTTGGAAGCACATTTTTTATTGACGAAAACGGAAAAGTTAATATGCCCAACATTAAAGCTTTGGTAGAACAAATTTCAAAAATAAAAAGTGAAGGTTTTGAAGTCTGCTTAGTTACAAGTGGGGCTATTGCTTTGGGCGTAAAAAAAATGCAATTGCCTAAAAAACCAACCGAAACAGACAAAAAACAAGCCCTTGCAGCTATTGGACAAATGTCTTTGATGCAAATTTACGAACAAGTATTTGAAGAATTTAATTTAAAATGTGCTCAAATACTTTTAAGCCACGAAGACTTTGGAAATAGAGATAGAATTAATAATTTAACAAAAACATTAAATGCTTTATTCAATTATAATGTTGTTCCAATTATAAACGAAAACGATGCTGTTGCTGTTGCAGAAATTAAAGTTGGAGACAACGACACTTTATCAGCTATGGCATCTCTTGCAATTCAATCATCATTACTTATTTTGGTTTCAGATGTAAATGGTTTATACACTGCAAATCCAAATACAAATAGCGATGCAAGATTTATTCCTGTTGTTGATAAAATTGACAACAGCATTCTTTCTCTTGCAAAAAATTCTTCTTCACAATTTGGAACAGGTGGAATGATTACAAAAATTAGGGCTGCTCAAATTTCAACATCAGCAGGAATCCCTTTAATGATTGTTAACAAAACGAAAATCAACGAATTATATAAAACTGCAAAAGGAGAAAATATTGGAACAATTTTTAAACAAAGTTCTTACCCAATACCACTTAAAAAATGTTGGATAAAATTTTGCGCAAATGTAAAAGGTCAAATAATTTGTGATGAAGGAGCAATTAAAGCAATTAAAGAAAGAAAAAGTTTGCTTTCTTGTGGAATCACTAAAGTTACTGGCGATTTTACTGAGGGAAATATAGTTGAGTTATATGATAACAATAAAAATCTCATCGCTAAGGGCATTTGTAATTTCCCGTCACCCCAAGTTGAACAATTTATAAAAGAAAAAATGAATTCACAACTTGTAATTCATGCAAACAATATTGTTATATAAACTTGGAGGAAATTAAATATGATAGATTTTTCAAAAACAAAAGAAGCTTCTTTTGTTTTAAAAACATTGTCAAGCGATAAAAGAAATGAGGTAATTATTTGCACTAGCAATCAAATATTAGAACACTCAAAAGAAATAATTGAAGAAAACAAAAAAGATGTTGAAGAACAAATAAAAAAAGGAAAACCTACTTCTTTTATAGATCGACTTACTTTAACTGAAGAAAGAATTAAATTAATTGCAAGCGACATGCTAAAAGTTGCATCTTTGGATGACCCAATTAACAATATTTTAGAACAATGGACAGCCGAAAGTGGTATACAAATTACAAAAATTTCTTGTCCAATTGGCGTTGTTGGTGTTGTTTATGAAGCACGCCCAAATGTAACTGCTGATGTCTTTACTCTTTTAATAAAAACAGGAAATGCTTGTGTTTTAAAAGGTGGAAGTGATGCAGAAAATTCAAACAAAAAAATTGTTGAAATTATAAAAAAATCACTTAAAAAATGTGGTTTACCAGAAGATATAATTATGCTTTTGCCAAGCGATAGAAGCTTTGTTGAAACTTTAATTACAGCAAGAAATTTTGTTGACCTAGTTATACCAAGAGGAAGTAAAAACCTCATAGATTTTGTTGTTAACAATGCAACCATCCCTGTTATAGAAACAGGAGCTGGTGTTTGCCATACATACATAAGTAAATTTGCAAATTTAGAAAAATCTTTTAAAATTTTAGAAAATGCAAAAACAAGTAGGCCATCTGTTTGCAATGCTTGTGAAACCTTACTTATTGAAAAAACAATTGCAAAAGAATTTTTAAATAAACTTTCAAACAGATTACCAAATGTAGTTTTAAGAGGTGAAAAATTTGAACAAGCACTATGCCCTTCTATTAAAGATTTAACTGACAAAAACTATTTTGCTGAATATGGAGATTTAGAGTTATCTGTTAAAATTGTAAATAATGTTGAAGAAGCAGTAAACCATATTAATAAATACGGAACTCACCACAGTGATTGTATTTGTTCACAAAACTTAGATGAGATCGAATATTTTTTTAACAATGTCGATAGTGCATGTGTTTATTCAAACGCTTCCACTCGTTTTTCGGATGGTGGTTGTTTTGGCTTTGGTGCAGAAATTGGCATTTCAACACAAAAGATGCACGCAAGAGGACCTATGGGATTAAAAGCCTTAACAACATACAAATATAAAATTATGGGCAAAGGAGAAATAAGATAAATGAACATTGGTTTTATTGGATTTGGTAAAATGGGTTCTGCTATTGCCGATGGAGTTGCAAAAGCAAAACTATATAAGAATAAAGATTTTTTTATTTATGACATTTCTAATCTTGCAATAGATATGGCAAAACAAAAAGGTTTTAATGTTACAAAAAATATTCAAGAAATTTTTGATAATTGCCAAACTATAATTCTTGCAATTAAACCACAAGAATTATTTTCTATAAAAAGTGAAATAACAAACAAATCAAAAACTTCTCTCATTATTTCAATTATGGCAGGAGTTAATATTAAAACTATTGAAAACATAATAAAAGATGTTGCAATTGCAAGAGTTATGCCAAACACTTGTGCCTTGATTGGAGAAAGTGCCTCTAGCATATGTTACAATTCTTTAATAACAGAAAATCTAAAAGAAAAAGTAAGAAACATTTTTACTTCAATTGGTGATTATGTTGAAATTAAAGAAATTCTTATGGATGATGTAATTCCAATTGGAGGAAGTTTTACTGCTTATGCATACACCTTTATGAAAGCTTTTATTGAATCTAGTGTAAAAAGAGGAATTCCTTATGAAATTGCAGAAAAACTTGTAATTAAAAGCATGATTGGTTCTGCAAATATGTTAAAAACTTTTGGCGATGTTGACACACTTATTAAAAATGTATGTTCAAAAGGTGGAACAACTTTAGCTGGGCTTGATAAGTTTGAAAAAAATAATTTTGAAAAAATTATTGATGAATGTGCAATTGCTTGTGCTGAGAGATCAAAAGAACTTGGAAAACTTAATTAAATTAAATATAAAAAACACTTTATCTATTTTTGATAAAGTGTTTTTGTTTTTAATAACTTTTTTGTCTTTTATTTATATATTTATCATTTCTTGAGATGAAAGATTCTTTTTGGCATTTAACCAAAAGTTTTCTACCCTCTTCACTATAAACATATTTTATATCAATATCCCCTATTGACTTTATTAAATTTTGTTTAAAAGTTTCAACATTTTCATTGTTTATTGCAAATTTCTTTGGACAAGCAAAAGAATATTTATAATCATATTTCTTTTTATTAAAAACTCTTTTTTTAATGATAATGTATCTTGGATTATCCATTGGAGAAAGAAGTTCTCTCATAGCATCGTTAAAAATATTTTGTTCATGCAAAGTAGCATTTTTAATTGATACACAAATATCGCCTTGGTCACTCTCTTTAATATTAAGTCTTGCGCCATCTTGTATTTCTTCCAAATCTTTAAAAGTGCGTAAAACAGCTTTGCTTAAAGATTTAAAAGATTGTATTGGCGTTGTATGATTTAAAATAAAACTTGAATAGTTTTTTAAATATGAAAGACCATAAAAAGCAGCAAAACAAAGAACAATAATGCCTGCAATAGTAAATTCCGTGCCCCTTAACCCAGAAGATAATAAAAATATAATACCTATTACACACACAAGTTCAAAAGATAGCGAAAAGATAGCTCCCAACATATTTTGGAAAGTAAAAGCAGGAACCTTTACTTCTTTTGGAACAACATTTTCAACAACTGTTTTTGAATTAACTTTTACAGATTCATCCCAAACACGACTTAAATCTTTTCTATCTCTTGCTTTTGCAAGCATACTGCTATTAATTTGATTTATACCTTTTTCGTTAAACGGTGGCTCTATAAATGTTATTCTTTCAATTCCACTTTCAATTTCACCTGTTGAATAATTTGGACCTACAAAACACTCAAATCTGCGTGACAATGTTAAATAATCGGCAGAATTTAATTTTGAATAATCTTCTGCTGCCTTTTTTTGCATACGCTTAAAAGCGTTTTCTTCTAAAACATATTCAGGTTCAACTGTAACCAAATGCCAAATGTTTGAAGTTTTTTCTTTATCTTTTTTATATATTCTTATTGCCCTACCACGCATTTGATTTGAAAGCATAAATGAACCAACATAACTAGCCAAAATTAAGCTATTTATACAAGGAGAATCCCAACCCTCACCTAAAAGAGATTGTGTTCCTACCAAAACTTGAACATGCCCTTCCTCAAACAATTTTGAAACGATAACAACTTTATCCCTGTTATTACCTTTAAAATCATAAATTGCATAGTTTGTGTTTTCTATAGGATTTAATTTAAAGTTTTTTGAAGTAAATTTAAAATCTTTTTCTAAAACTTCTTTTATTTGTTGTGGCAAAATAACTATCCCACCAGATAAACAACCAACTTTTACATTTTTATTATTTCTTCTTATTTCTTCAAATATTGAAACAACACTTATATTATCAATTTGATTTTCTGTTCCAATATTAACAACAGATTCTTTTTTAATATAATCTGTTAAAACAAGCATTCTTAGTTTTTCTTTTAAAACGCTACTTTCTGTTTCTACAATTTTTGTAATACTATTTAATTTTCCAGTTGAAGAAATGAGAGATTTTTTTAATTTATCACTTAAATCTAATTGAACTTTTCTTTTGTGAAATAATGAATACTTTTTTAACACACCTATTAAAATTTCTTTTTCTTCTTCAGTTGTAATGTGTGCATCAGTTACCAAAAATTGCAAAGCATTTTCAGCATTTACTAAAGTCATTTCAGGTATTTTATTTTTATTGGTTAATGTTTTAAACAATCCTTTATTTACTTTTTTATTAAAGTTATTTAAGAATATACAAATATCTATAATACTTTTATAATTTTGATATAAATGTTCATTTAAATTTTTATTTATATAATCAATTCTTAGATGTAAATTTTCAATAAGTTCAAGGGTGCTAATTTCGTTTAAAGCTTTATTACTGTTTTCTCTATGAGTTTTAAAACTTTCTATTTCTTTTTGAGTTGGATAGTTAAACAAAACAAAATCTTGATGTGGACAAAGTGTTTTTTCTTTAACAAGTTCAGGCACAAAAATTTCGTCATCAATTTCGCCACAAACACTTATGTATCTTTCCCACTCTTGAGGACTTGCGTCATAAGGAGGGGTTGCAGTTAGGGCTATAATTTTAACATCTTTATCAAGACCTTTAATAAATTTTTCTAAAGACTTTTGCCACTCATTTTGCAAGTGATGGGCTTCATCAACACAAATAGTTTTAATATTTTTTTCTTTCATTAAATTAAACAAGTCAATATTTGAATAATCAATTTTTTCTTCTTCACTATCAATAGCAACTTTATCCATAGCAGAATATAATGCTTGGTAAGTAATTGAGTTTAACAATTTAATTTCGTTTAAGTCAAAAGAAACATATTCTTCAACCTTACTGTTTTCTGGCAAAAATGCTTCTTCAAACCTTTCGCCCCATTGTTGCCTAATTGTTGTTGTTGGCGAAAAAATCAAACAAGGTTTACCTAATCTTTTTATAATTTCTAATCCTAAAATAGTTTTACCACTACCAGGTGCGGCAACAATATTTACTTTTCCATCTGCTATAAATTTTTGTGAATTATCTAAAACTCTTTGTTGATAATCTCTAAAAGTCCATTTAAAAGAAATGCCTTTAAAATCTTTCATATGTAAAATTTAAACTCCTAATATAAAACTATTATAAAATTTTTACAGAATTTAACCAATAAAAAAGACATTATTTTTTTTATAATGCCTTTTATTTTTTAGATAATTTTAAAAATTAATTTAATGTTTTAATTAAAATATCATAATCAACTATTATTTCATTATTGTCTTTATTTTTTAACAAACTTTCTTCTGCCCTTGGCTTTGCCACAGGAGAAAAAAATGGTGCATTTGATAACTCTTCAAAATCTTTTTTATTAACACCTTTTGTATAGTCGCAAAAATAAGTAAAGTCTTTGTTTAAAAATGATTTTTTACTAGCAATATTATCTTTGTGAACCTTGCCAAAAACATGTTTTATGCCATCTATTTTTATTTTAATTTGCAAAACATCAATAAGCAACTGCATTGCTTTTTTGCCTTGAAAAGATGAGTGCACTATTGAAAAACCAATTTCAACCATATTATTAACATCAAAAACTGGTGAGAAATCAATTTTATCTTTTAACTTGCCACATTTATAGTCAAGCGAACTAATTGCCATAAGTTTATCTTCCACAAACAAACCAACAATATAAAAGCGTTCGTTTTCTATCATTTTTTTAACACTTTCAAAATCATAAGGCATTGGTGTAAACCACTCAAGATTTTGAAGATGCGAATACATATCAACTATCAGCGCACAAAATTGTTCAGTATCTTCTGTTTTTAATTGTCTTATTTGCATTTTATTTTCCCTCTTTAATATTTTAAGTATAACTTAAAAAGTTTTTTACTCAAAATTAAATTATGTTTTTTGTATAATTTAATACAAAATCCAAATCTTTATCTCCTCTTCCTGATAAGTTAACAACAATATTTTTACCTTTGCCTAATTCTTTTGCAAGTTTTATGCCATAAGCAACAGCATGAGAACTTTCTAATGCAGGAATAATACCTTCAACTTTTGACAATTCGTAAAAAGCAGATAATGCTTCTTTATCATTTATGCCAACATATTTTGCTCTGCCTATTTCATTTAAATAAGCATGTTCAGGACCAATTCCTGGATAATCTAACCCACTAGCAACAGAGTATGCCTCAGCAACTTCACCGTTTTTATCAAGCAACACTTTACTTTTAAAACCATGTGCAATAGCTGTTGAGCCAAAAGCAATGCTGGCACCATGTTCACCAAGTTTGCTACTTTTGCCTAATGGCTCAACACCAAACAATAAAACATCTTTGTCTTTTATAAAATCACTAAACAAACCAATTGCGTTTGATCCACCACCTACACATGCTACTAGGGCGTTGATTTTGCCCTCTATTTGCCTTTTTGATTGTTTTTTAACTTCTTTACCAATGACAGATTGAAAGTCTTTTACAATGGTTGGAAAAGGGTGTGGACCAACAACAGAGCCAATGCAATAAATTGAATTTTTATAGTCTTTTGCATATGCTTTAAAAGCACTTTCAACTGCTTCTTTTAAAGTTTTGCTACCTTCTTTAACACAAACAACTTTTGCACCCAGTAATTTCATTTTTTGCACATTAATAAATTGTTTTTCAATATCAACTTCACCCATATGTATTTCACAGTTAAGACCTAAAAGAGAGCAAGCTGTTGCTAATGCCAAACCATGTTGACCAGCACCAGTTTCACCAATAACTTTTTTCTTTTTTAAATGCTTTGCAAGCAAACACTCTCCTATGCAATGATTTATTTTATGAGCCCCAGTATGATTTAAATCTTCTCTTTTTAAATAAATGTTAGCTCCACCAACTTTTTCAGTTAAGTTTTTGCAAAAATATAATGGGGTTGGTCTTCCCTGATATTGTTGTTGCAAAGATTTTAATTCATCTTTAAATGCTTTTGTATTTTTAATTTTTTTATATTCTTTATAAATATTTGTTAGTTCAGCTTTTAAATTTCTATCAACATAAGCTCCGCCGAACTCTCCAAAATAACCTTTAAAATTTTTCATAATATATATCTCCTTAAATGTAAAAAAATCCCGTTGATTGTAATGAAAAAACTCCAAAACATACCAACGGGATAATTTAAGATTATATATAAAAAATTTATTTTTAATCCATTTATATGTTTTGTGAGGTGTAGCAAAAAACACTCACAAAACATAACGCTTGTAAGTGTATTATTTGTTACGCCACCAAGTAAATGAATTAAACATAAATTACTTCTCCTTTTTTTGTTTATATTTAATATATAGCAAATATT
The DNA here is from genome assembly GCA_045637945.1 of Clostridia bacterium. Classification (GTDB taxonomy): domain Bacteria; phylum Bacillota; class Clostridia; order Christensenellales; family UBA1242; genus UBA7862. The sequence goes on along the minus strand of JAZUAI010000034.1, from coordinate 7 downwards.
TTTTAAT
>JAZUAI010000033.1:0-6478 GCA_045637945.1 Clostridia bacterium | reverse complement strand
TGATAGATTAAAAGATATGATGAATAATTGTGTAAGGTCTTTAGACTTTGAAAGTGCTATTAAATTAAGAGATAGAATTGCAGAATTAAAACTTATGTTAAATGAATAAAAAACTAATATTTTTACAAAAATTTTTTTACTAGGAAGTTTTTATGGAAGAAAACATTATTATAAAAGGCGCAAAAGAAAATAATTTAAAAAATATAAATTTAACTTTGCCAAGAAATAAATTTATCGTTTTTAGTGGTGTAAGTGGTAGTGGAAAATCTACCTTAGTTTTTGATACTATTTATGCAGAATGTCAAAGAAAGTTTATAGAGTCTCTTTCTTCTTATGCTAGGCAATTCTTAGGTCAAATGGGAAAGCCAGATGTTGAAAGCATTGAAGGTCTTTCACCTGCAATTTCAATTGATCAAAAATCAACATCTCACAATCCAAGATCAACTGTGGGCACCGTTACTGAAATTTATGATTATTTAAGGTTGTTATTTGCAAGACTTGGTGTTCCTTATTGCCCAAAATGTAAGAAACCAATAAAGACAATGACAATAGAAAATATTGTTGATAACATTATGGATTTTCCTATTGATAGCAAAGTTATTGTTATAGCCCCAATTATAAGAGGTCAAAAGGGAAGTTTCCAAAAATTATTTGAAGATTTGCAAAAAGATGGTTATGCAAGGGTTGAAGTTGATGGTGAAATAAAAGAATTAAATGAAGGCATAACCCTTGATAAAAACTTTAAACATGATATTAGTGTTGTAATTGATAGATTAAAGGTTAAGGAAGAAAACAGAAGCAGATTAACACAAAGCATTGAAACTTCACTTAAATTATCAAAAGGCTTAGTGAAAGCCAATATTGATGGTGAACTTTATACTTATAATAACTCTTACGCATGTTCGGATTGTGGTTTTTCGTTTGAAGAACTTTCACCAAGGTTATTTAGTTTTAATAGTCCATTTGGTGCTTGTCCAGAGTGTGCCGGACTTGGTTTTACAACCGATATTGATGAAAATCTTTTAATGCGTTATCCTGAAAAAACATTAAGACAAGGTGCTTTAAGAATTTCAGGTTGGAATATGGATGTTGCTTCTATTGGCGAAATGTATATGAAAGCTTTATCTGAAAAATACAACTTTAGTTTAGATGTTCCATTAAAAGATTTGCCAAAAGAAATTATTGATATTTTGCTTTATGGTAATAATGGAGAAGATTTAAACTTAAATTATTCAAGTTCAAAATTCACAGGCTCTTATGTTGGTAGTTGGGAAGGTTTAATTCCAAACCTAAGAAGAAGATTTTCCGAAACAAAAAGTGAGTATGCAAAACAAGAAATTAGCAAACTTATGCGTGAAACAGAGTGTAAAACTTGTCACGGCAAAAGATTAAGCCAAGAAGCTTTGTCTGTTTATATAAATAAGAAAAATATAAATGATTTAACAAACATGAGTGTTTATGACTTGCGTGAGTTTATGAGCGAACTAAAAGTTAAAGAAAGTGACAAAGCGATTGCTGATCCAATTTTAAAAGAAATAAATGCAAGATTAACTTTTTTATGTGATGTTGGACTTAATTACTTAACCTTAAATAGAACAGCAAGAACCCTTAGTGGTGGAGAAGCTCAAAGAATTAGGCTTGCAACTCAAATAGGCAGTGGCTTAGTTGGAGTTTTGTATATTCTTGATGAACCAAGCATAGGTTTGCATCAATATGACAATGATAAACTTTTGGCTTCATTAAAAAAATTAAGAGATTTAGGAAATACTTTAATTGTTGTAGAGCATGACGAAGATACCATAAGAAGTGCTGATCACATTGTTGACATTGGACCTCTTGCAGGTGTTCAAGGTGGAGAAGTTATTGCAGAAGGAACCCTTGAAGATATTATTAAAAATAAAAATTCTTTAACAGGAAAATTTTTGTCTGGTGAAATAAAAATTGATATTCCTAAAAAGAGATTAACTCCATCAGGTTATATTGAACTCAAATCTGTTGCTCAAAACAACTTAAAAAATATAAATGTTAAAATTCCTCTTGGAGTATTAACATTAATAACCGGTCTTTCTGGAAGTGGAAAAAGTAGCCTAATTAACGAAGTTTTATATCCGGCAACATCTAATCAAACCAACCGAACTTCACTCCCTGAGGGCAAATATAAGGCTATTTTGGGCTGTGAAAACATTGATAAGGTAATAAATATTGACCAATCACCAATTGGCAGAACACCAAGAAGTAACCCCGCAACTTATATTGGTTTGTTTACTTTAATAAGAGATTTGTTTGCTTCAACTAAAGAAGCAAAAGAGCGTGGTTACACAAGTGGAAGATTTAGCTTTAATGTTAAGGGTGGAAGATGTGAAGCTTGTGAGGGTGATGGAGAGAAAAAAGTTGAAATGTATTTCTTACCAGATGTTTATGTAACTTGCTCTGAATGTAAAGGAAAAAGATATAACAAAGAAACTTTACAAGTAAAGTATAAAGGCAAAAGTATAAGCGATGTTTTGGATATGACTGTTGAAGAAGCCTTAACATTTTTTGAAGCCTTACCTTCAATTAAAAATAAAATTCAAAGTTTGTATGATGTTGGTCTTGGTTATATTAAGCTTGGTCAAAGTGCAACTACATTAAGCGGTGGAGAAGCTCAAAGAGTAAAGCTTGCAACAGAATTATGCAAACGTAGTACAGGAAAAACCTTATATATTTTAGATGAACCTACAACAGGTTTGCACTCTTATGATATTAAAAAACTTATAACCATTTTACAAAGTTTGGTTGAAAAAGGTAATTCGGTTGTTGTTATTGAACATAACTTAGATGTTATTAAAGTCGCTGATCATATTATTGACTTAGGCCCAGAAGGTGGAGATAAAGGTGGAACAATAGTTGCCACTGGAACACCTGAAGAAGTTGCTTTAAACAAAAATAGTAAAACTGGAACATTCTTGAAAAAAATATTAAATGTTTAATTTTTGAAATTTCAAAAAATACACAAAATTTATAATACTATAAAAGTAATTGCAAATTTTAGCAAAAAAGGGTATAATATAGGCGTGAAGAATTTTTACGAAGTATTAAGAGTAAGAACAAATGCCTCGCCAGAACAAATTAAGAAGGCATTCATAGAGCTTGTATCAGAATATCATCCTGATGTTTACAAGGGTGATAAGCTTTATGCTGAGCGTTATACTGCAATTATTACCGAAGCATACTCCGTATTAAAAGATCCAGATAAAAGATTAGATTATGACTTGCGTCATAACATAAATTCTCGTCCATCAAGAAGCCAATTAAGAAAAGAAGATAACTTAATAAGAAAAGAAAAAATGGACGAAAAAAGAATGTCTCGTAAGAATTACGAACAACAAATGTCTATGAGATATTTTAAAAATACTGAAAGGAAGAGAAAAAAGAAAAAGAATTTCTTACTAAGAATTCTTACTTCTAAATTGTTTTATTGCTTATTATTTGTATTAGGCTTAGAACTTTTAATTGTTTTCTTTATATATCCAAAATAAAAATTAAAAACAATAGAGTTAAACCTCTATTGTTTTTTTATTAAAATAAATTACTTAAACTAAAGCCCATAATATATTTAAAAAACTCGCTATATTCTTTAATTACTGCAATATTTTCTGCGGCAAGCGAAATATCATTGTGTTTTATGGCGGTTTCAAGTTTTACAAAACTTTCATCAATTGATTTAATCTTTTCATAATTTGTAAAATAGCATAGGGTATTTTTTGAGTTTTGCCAAAAATCTTTTAAAATATTATATTTATAATTTACTTCATTTACATTTAAATCTTTTTCGTTTTTATTTATTACAATAGAAACTTCATCTGCCTTAGTATTTAAAGTTTTTAAAAAAGTTTTGTTATACAATTCTTCAAAAACGGAAAAACCAATCAAAACAAAAAATAAAAATAGAATAGCTAAAAATCTTTTCATTTTATTCAACCTCACTTTTCTGTAAAGTTTTGTAAGGTTGGTTTTTTTGTTGCAAATAAATTTCTCCGGAGTCGTTTATAGTCAAGATTAAAACTTTTTTAATATTATTTATATTTTCTTTTTCTAAAATTTTATTTATAAAACTTTCATCTAAATTTAAGTAGGAAAGGTTTTCTTCCATAATTTTTCCATCGTTTATTAAAATTATATTTAAACTTGATTTTGATTTTTCAATACAAAAATCTTCTGTTGTTGGTGGTTGAGCAGAAGATTTTAATAAAACACTTATATTACCGTTTGTTTCTACAATCGCATAAGCAACATCATTTATATTAAAACATTGTGCAATTCTTAAGCCCTCAGTTAAATCATTTAAAGTCATGTTAAGCTTTTTAAGGGCAGGGTAGTTTATTCCGTTGTTATCTATAACAATAACAGGTTTTCCATTTATAAGCTTTCTAAAAAATATACTTTTTGTGTTTAAAACGCTAAATAAAAAGTGAACAATAACTAAAGTAAAAAGCGGAATAATTCCAAAAACTATGGGTATTGTTGAATCTGACATTGGTATGCAGGCTAAATCAGCAATAACAAGAGTTATAACTAACTCAAAAGGTTGCATATCTCCGATTTGGCGTTTACCCATAATTCTTACAGCAAATAAAACAATTATATAAATAATAACTGATCTTAAAATTAAAGTTATCATATAATTAGTTTTTTATTTTAAGAATCAATTTATGCAGTTAAATTCAGTTTTTTATAAGCTTTTTGTTTTTCTTCTTTAAAATTTTTGTTCTTAAATCTAAAAATGAAAAATCAAACAAATTAAAGACAACTCCAAAACTAAAAAAGAATATAAGAGCTAAAATAGATGAAAAACCAATGCTAAAAAATAAAGGAAGTATTTTTATAAATAAATTATAACTAAATTTTGCAATTAAACCAGATGGAATAGCAAAACCAAAAAGTTTTAATAAATATTTAAAATTAAAGAAGTTGTCATTAAGTTTTTTGTTTAAAAGCCTAATATTTAAAGTTGTTGCAATTCCTAAACATAAAAACATACCAACAACTAAAGATAAAATTTCTAAAAAATCAGTTAAAAATAATATAGAAAGAATTAAGAATATTGCACCAATTATATAGTTAAAAAAACTTTTAACTTCTAAGTTTAATGCGTTTAAACATGAAACAGTAATCCCACTTAAACAAATTGGAATAATAAGTAAACATGAAGAAACTAAAAAAGAACCAGATTGAATATTGTTATATAAAAATTGTCCAATAGGAATTCCAAGAGCAAAAAAAATTGGAATAAAAATAAAAGAAACAACAAGGGCAAATTTTATTGAAAAATGAATTTTCTTTTTTATTTCGTCAATATTCCTTAAAGAGTTTGCTGCAGATAAGTCAGGTATTAAAGTCATTGATAAAGAGCTCACTAAAGTTGATGGAATATAAAGAAGAGGGAAAGTCATCCCCATAGCAATTCCAAAAATTGATAGAGCTTGTTCGTTGGTGTATCCAATAGAAACAAGTTTTAATGGAATTATAATAGAAATTATTGGAGTTAATAAACTAGAGATTACTCTAACTAGAGAAATTGGCAAAGCTTCTTTTATTAAAGGTTTAAATTCTCCTTTAGGAGATTTAATTTTTCCACCAATTTTTATATAAAAAACAAAAACAAGAATAGATGATAATATGCAAGAAATTACAAAAGAATAACTTGCTATTACAGCCCCATCAAAAGTTGAATATAAAATTGCTACGAAGATAACACAAAATATGATTCTTAAAAGTTGCTCTAGAAATTCTGTTAGACTTACTAAAAAATACCTTTTTTTGCCCCAAATATTACCTCTAAGTATGCTATATACACTTGAAAAAACTAAGGCAGGTAATAATGTAATTAATATGTTTAGACATCTTTTGTCAGTAAATAACAAACCAAACAGGTTCTTAAATATTAAAACAATTAAACATAAACTAACAGAAGTAATAATTCCAATTATTAAAGCTGCTGTAACAATAGAAAATTCTTTTTTGTTTTGTATATTTTTTTGAGCATTTATAGAGGAGGTTCTTTTACTTACAATTAAAGGAAGTCCACTAGAAATAAAAGTTTCTAATACCATATAAACTGAAAAAGAAATTTGATAAATACCTAAACCCTCGGCTCCAATTATTCTTGATAAGAAAATTCTAAACAAAAACCCTAAGGCTCTAGTTAGGGCAGAAAAAGATGTTAAAATTGCAATTGCCTTAAATAATTTTTTCAAAACATTTCTCCTAAATATAATTTAAAAAAGCACAAAAATATTTGTTTAAAGTCAAAAAAATGCTTTTTGTAATATATATTTATTATATAATCGTTGAAGTAATGCTAAAAAAAGAGAGTTAATTTTATGATAAATCAAATTGAATATCTTAAAAACTATTTTGACAAACAAATGTTAAAAGTTGAGAAAAATACTGATGTAAGTTCTTTTTTTAAAAAACAAAAAATATTACAGCAATATAG
>JAZUAI010000032.1:0-6468 GCA_045637945.1 Clostridia bacterium | reverse complement strand
AAAGAATTAAAACTTCAATTTAGAAAATTAAAAAACAAAATACTTGCTTTAAAAAAGGCAGGTGTTTTTTTATTGAAAATAAATAATAGAAGGTTTTTTAGTTATCATTTTAAAACCAATTATGTTATACTGGTTAAGTAATATTATAAAAAAATAAAGGGTAAAAGACAATGTCAAAAAAAAGGAGGTTAACTGCTTTGCAAAACAAAAATAAATTTAATTTTTCAATATTTGTTATGTTCTCTGTTTTGCTGTTATCAGTTTTTTCATTGTTTTTTGTTAAAAGTGATGTTGCAGTTGATGCTTCCGCAGATAGTATTTCAACTAACGGAACTTTTGAAGGGTATGAAACAAGTTGGTCTTTTGATGAAAAAACTTACACTTTAACAATTTCAGGAAAAGGAGAAACTCCAAATTTTGAAAGAGACAACAACGAAAGGCCATGGGGAGTTCCTAATAATGTTTGTTCACTAATTGTTGAAGATGGTGTTACATCAATAGGTGACTATATGTTTTGTGGACATGCAGGTTTGTTTTCTGTTTCTTTGCCAGAAACACTTACAAAAATTGGATCTTTTTCTTTTTTTAATTCTAAAATACAAACAAGTTTGATTTTGCCAAATAGTATTAAAGAAATTGGTTCATCTGCTTTTCAACAATGTTATTATTTGGAAGAAATAAATATTCCAAGTTCTATAACTAAAATAGAAAAAGCTGTTTTTTGTGGATGCACTAGATTAAAAAATGTAGTTATTCCTAACAGTGTTACTTCAATTGGTGAAAGCGCTTTTCAAACTTCAGGGTTAACATCTATTGTTTTGCCAGACTCTGTAACTGAATTGGGTGAAGAATGTTTTGCAGGATCGCAGTTAAAATCTATTACATTGTCAAAAAACTTAAAAGTTATTCCTGCAGACAGTTTTAAAACAACACAATTAACAGAAATTGTTATTCCTGAAGGAGTAACTGAAATTGGAGAAAATGCCTTTGATCATGCTGTTTTGTTTGATATTTTATTGCCAAGCACTTTAAAGCAAATTGGTTCATCAGCTTTTCGTGCCTGTTTGTTTAATGAAATTTATATTCCTGATAGTGTTGAAATAATTGATATTGGTGCTTTTTATCAAAACGAAAACTTAGCTTTTGTAAGATTGTCAAGAAATTTAAAAAAGTTAGCATCAAATATATTTTCAAGATGTCATAACTTAACAGAGATTGAAATACCTTCTTCAGTAACTGAAATTGGTGATAGTGCTTTTGCCTTATCTGGTTTAACAGAGATTGAAATACCTTCTTCGGTAACAAAAATTGTAACTTATGCTTTTAAAAGATGTGAAGATTTAACTACAGTTAAATTTAATAACGGTTTAATTTATTTAGGTGTAGAGTCTTTTAGTGGCTGTAGTAGTTTAACAGAAATTGAACTTCCTGAAACATTAAAGGAAATAGATTATTCTGCTTTTATGGATTCTGCTATTTCAAATATAACAATTCAAGAAAATGTTGAAATAATAGGTTCAAATATTTTTGATTCATGCCCTAATTTAAAGGAAGTTAAATTACCTGCAAAGATTAAAGTTATTGATCAAAATGCTTTTTGTAATTCTAGTTTAGAAAAAATTTATATTCCTTGTTGTTTTAGTTTTGATACTTCTTACTTTATTTATAGAATTGACGGTGAGGATGAAACAAGTTTAAGTGATGCTGGGGTTGAGGTTTTGCGTTGTGAGCCAGTTTATGGTGAGTGGGAAATAATAAAACAACCAACTTTAAACTCAACAGGGTTAAGAAAAAAATCTTGTGGTGGAGAGCACGCAATTACTGAAGTTATGCCAAGGTTGTTTGAAGTTAATACAGCCAATACTTACAGTATTGTAATTGTTGTTTCAATTGGTATTGGATTTGCACTTGTTTTATTTTTGTTTTTTACAATTTTTAAAACAGTAAGAAAAAGTAAAGAAAAGTAGAAAATTAAACTGTAAAAATATGAAATGATAAAAACTTAAAGAAATAAAAAAAATTAAAAGGATGATAGTGTTGTGACAAAAATAAAGAATTTGTTATTTTATTTTGTAATAACTTTTTTGTTATTTGGAACTGTAACTTTTGTCGGGCTTAATAATCAAGATGAAGTTATTGCTCAAGCAGAGTCTTCGCCAACAGTTTTGTTAAGAGGAACTTTTGATGGCGGTAGTGTTAACTGGGTTTTAGATAGCGAATATTGTTTAACAATAAGTGGTTATGGGGCTATTCCAGCTTTATCAGGCGATCGCCCTTGGAATGAAGATTTGATAAAAAAACTTGTTATTGAAGAGGGTATATCTGATATAAGTGCAGGTGTTTTTACTGCACATAAACAACTGGAAGATATTTATTTTCCATCTTCATTAACAAGAATAGGTTCTGGAACTTTCATCAATTGCACGGCATTAAAAAATATTTATTTTTCAGAAGGGTTAACCTATTTAGGTGATCATGCTTTTGATAGTATAACTATGACGGGCGATATTGTTTTGCCAAATTCATTAACAGAAGTTGGTGTAGGGTGCTTTTCTACTTCAATATTAAATTCAGTTTATATACCAGGAAGTTTAAAAAAAATTCCTGAACAAATGTTTGCAATGTGTGAATTTAATGGTCCTGTTATAGTAAATGAGGGTATCACTGAATTAGAAGAAAGGGCTTTTGGTATTGCTATTTTTCACTCAACTATAAGTTTGCCAAACACTTTAACAAAAATTGGAGATGGGGCTTTTTTGACTGCAACTATATCTCAAATTGAACTTCCATCTTCATTAACCGAAATTGGTGACTCTGCTTTTGGGCATGTTACAGATTTAACCTCAATAGTTATACCTGATAGTGTAACAACTATTGGTGAGAGAGCTTTTAGTGCTTGTAGTATACAAAATATTAAGTTATCAAAAAATTTAAAGAAAATAGACCCTTTTACTTTTTATAATTGTGAAAGCCTTATCAATGTTGAAATGCCAGAAAACTTAGAAGAAATTGGTTCTGCTGCTTTTGAATTTTGTAATCAATTAAAACAAATCAAATTTCCTATAACACTAAAAACTATTGCTCCAAATGCCTTTTATGGTGTTCCTCTTGAAAAATTTTATATACCATGTTGTTATGTTTTTGATGCTTCGCAACTTATTTATTACGGGACAGGTGAAAATCCAACAACCTTTGCTGATAGAGGTGTTGAAGTTGTTCGCAGTGAGCCAGAGTTTGGTGAGTGGGAAGTGGTTGAAGAGCCAACTTTAAATTCAACTGGTTTAAGAAAAAAATCTTGTGGTGGAGAGCATACTATAACTGAGGTTATGCCAAGATTGTTTGCAGTAAACACAGCTGATACTTACAGTATTGTAATTGTTGTTTCAATTGGTATAGGTTTTGCACTTGTTTTCTTTTTGTGTTTTACAATTTTTAAAGCAGTAAGAAAAAACAAAGAATAATAAAAAATCTAAAATATAAAAACATAAAACATAAAAAAATCAAAAATTTTAAACTGACAAATATAAGCAAATAAAATTAAACTTAAAAAATCAAAACAAATAAAACGCAAAAAAAGTTGTTAAAAATTAAAAAATGGTGCCAAAATAGTTTGGCACTTTTTTTAATGTGTTTTTTATAAAAAAGTTAATATTATTAAAAAGGGTATTTTAATAATATTTTTTGGTTTTAAAAATGAAATAAAAATGAAATAAAAATGAAATAAAAAACAAATAAAAATCACATAATAAAAATGTTTAATTTTGTTAGGTTTTGTCTTTGTTTGTGTGATATATTTGTCTTGGAGGGAAATAAATATGGAGTATATAGGTTTAGTTATTCCGGTTGTTTTTGTTTTAGTTGTTTTATTGCTTGCTTCAATTCGCCAAGTTGACGAATATGAAAGAGGTATCAAATTTTCTTTTGGTAAGTTTACAAAAGTTTTGGAACCTGGTTGGCACATTGTTATTCCTGTTTTTCAAAAATTTCAAAAAATTGATATAAGAACTGATGTAGTTGACGTTCCTGAACAAGATGCAATTACAAAAGATAATGTTACTGTTAAAATTAACGCTGTTTTGTACTTTAGCATTTTTGATGCTAAAAAAGCTATGCTTGCTGTAACAAATTGCAGATATGCTGTTACTCAACTTGCTCAAACAACTATGCGTAATCTTGTTGGTAGTGTTACATTAGATGAACTTTTAACTGACAGAGAAAGAATTTCAAACGAAATTTGCACAATTGTTGACAAAGCAACAGATGAGTGGGGTGTAAAAATTCAAAATGTTGAATTAAAAGATATTGCACTTCCTGCTGAAATGCAAAGGGTTATTGCTAAAGTTGCTGAGGCTGAAAGAGAAAAAGCTGCTGTTATTACAAAAGCAAGTGGTGAATTGGAAGCTTCAAAAAATCTTTCACTTGCTGCACAACAACTCTCAAGTTCACCTGGTGCTTTACATTTAAGAACTTTATCAACAATCAATGACGTTTCTTCAGACCAATCAAACACAATTATTTTTGCAATTCCAATTGAAGTTTTAAGTGCTTTTGGTGCAAAAAATAATATGCAAGATAACTCAAGTATTGTTGAAGCTGTTAAGCAACTTACTTCAAAAAAGAAACCTGCAAAGAAACCAGCAAAAAAATAATTTTTTAGTTTTTTAAAATTTTTAAATAAAAATGCTTAAAAAACTAGAAAACTTAAAAAATCAAAAGAAACAAAATTTAAAACAAACAAAAATCAAAAACAACTAAAAACCAAAAAAATAAAAACATTAAAATAGAAATGTAATAAATAGAGTGGGTAATAAAATATCCACTCTTTTTATATGTTTTTATAAATATTTATTAGTTTTTAAAATTACTATCTTTTTTGTTTTGAAAATGTAAATATAATTGTTATAATTTCTTAGTAAAATTTTTATAAGAGGGGTATAAAAATGAAATTTATTGATTGGCTTTATAGCTCATATCCAAACCCAAAAATTGAAGGGCAGTTTGGTTTGTTGCACATTTTAACTATGATTGCTATTGTTGCAGTTGTGGTGGTTGCAACTATTTTGCTTAAAAACAAAAGTGAAAAAGCAAAAAGAATTTTTTTGTATGTAATTGCAGGAGTGTTACTCCTTTTTGAAGTTTCAAGAAGGGTGATAAATCTTTGCAAGGCAACAGAGTTTACTTTTAACAGAGTTATGTATTATTTATTGCCAAGACCTGGCTGTGCAATTTCTTGCTGGTTAGTTATTTTGGCTGTTTTTATAAACAAAAAGTTCTTTTATAATTTTGCAAGCATCATAAGCATTATTTGTGCTGTAATATTCTTTGCTTATCCGGGTGTTGGTTTTAATAATGAATTGATTTTGTTTGAAAACTTATATTCTATTGTAACTCATTCTGTATTCTTTGCTGGGGCAATTTGTTTTATAACTTTAAAATTTACAGACTTTAAATACAAAGAAGCCTGGAAAGAACTTATTTGCTTGCTTGTTATGATTGCTTATGTTGTATTGGAAGTGGCTGTATTAAAAATTGAAGGCGACCCTTTCTATTGCTTGCCAGGAAGTGTCATACAAGAAATTGTAGGTTTTGGTTATGGTTTGTTTTTAACAATTTATTGTGCTTTTGTTGCTATTTATGTAAACCTTTATTATTTAATTGGCGATAGAAAGGCAATTTTTAAAAAGAAATAAACTTTAAAATAATTAAAAACGAAAAAATAAAAAAAGAGACAAACTTTATTAAATTATAGGGGTTTGCCTCTTTTTTTTTGTTGTTATTTAAGTTTTCAATCTTATTACTGTTTAAGTAATTATTTGTGTTACGCAAATTTGTTAGTCAGGTTACTTTTATAAGTTGTTTTATAAGTGTTTTATAAGTGTTTTATAAGAGCTTTATAAGGGCTTTGTAGGTTGAAATTTTGCACTAGTTTAGTTGTGTTGCTTTTTTTATTTATATATATTATTTTTCTTCTTTTATTAAAAATAGTATTAATAGTAGCGTAGCACAAGTTGTGGAAAAGTTGTTTCTTTAACTATAAGTTAAAGGTGAGAGTGGATTTCTTTGTAGTAAGCAAAGTTTTTTAATACAAGTATTAAAACATATGTTGATAAAGCTTAAATAAAAAAAGAGTAGGGAAATAAAAGTTTTATAAAAAACAAAAAAAATTTTTTAAAAAAAACAAAATAATTTTTAAATGTGACACACCTTGTCATAATATGCGTATTATTATAGAACATATGTTTGATAAATTTGCGTTTTTGTTCTATAAATTATAATTCTTCAAACATAAAAGAGGGGTTAAAACTTTTGCTAATTTACATTAAAGAGTTTTAAAAACTTAAAAAAATCAAAACGGTAATTTTAATAAATGGTTTTGTTTTTTTTAAAAAATTTAAGAAGTTTAAAATTTAAGGGTTTTAAAATTAAAAGTTTTAGATTTAGAAACTTAAAAATTAAAAGTTTAAAACT
>JAZUAI010000031.1:0-6412 GCA_045637945.1 Clostridia bacterium | reverse complement strand
AATCGTTTCCATTTATTTTTTTGGTTATTTTTAATACAAAACCATTTTTAAATATTTTGTGTATATCTTTCATTTTTTTGTTTTCCTTTTTTATCTTTTTTCTGATTTAATTATACAATATTTTAATATGGTTGTCAATTATAGAATATAAAAATTAAGTCAAAATTGGTTGTTATTTTTGCCATAAACGCATATATTTTAATGGATTAGAAAAATTTAATGTTTCATTTTTATAACAAAAGACTTAATGGCTTAGAGTTTGGAGTTTTGGTGTATGAAAATATTTTCTCTTAAGACAAAAAATAAACGAAAATTTAATATTTCACTTTTTGTTTTGATGATAATGCTTCTTGTTATTGGTTTGATTTTTGTTTATAGTGCGAGCTTTTATTCGGCGGATTTGACATATAAAGATAAATTCTTTTTTTTTAAAAAACAGCTATTTGGAATATGTGTTGGCCTTGTTTTGTTTTTTTTCTTTTCATTTTTTGATTATCACAAACTTGATAAGTTAAAATATTTTTTTATTGCAATTTCTTTTGTGTTGCTTGCGCTTGTTTTTATTCCTGGTGTGGGGCTTACAAATTATGGAGCAACTCGTTGGATTAATTTGAGATTTATCACTTTTCAACCATCTGAAATTGCGAAATTTGCATTTATAATTTTTTCAGCGGGGTTGCTTTCAAAACGAGCGGAGACTGTTAAATCATTTAAAGGAATTTTTCCTGTTTTGTTGGTGGGGGTGTTAAATTGTTTATTGATTATTATGGAGCCAAATATGTCAATAACAATTTGCATGGCTTCTTTGATGGTGGTGATGCTTTTTGTTGGAGGTGCAAGAGCTAAGCATTTTTTAATGATGGTTGTCCCTGCAATTGCAGTCGTTGTTTTGTTGATTATTGTTGAGCCGTATAGATTGAGAAGGCTGGTTGCATTTATTGACCCATTTGCATCAAGAAAAGGTGAGGGGTTTCAACTTGTTCAGTCGCTTTTGGGTATTTCTCTTGGTGGCTTGTTTGGTGTTGGAATTTTTAATTCAAGGCAGAAGTATTTGTTTTTGCCATTTTCAGAGTCGGACTTTATTTTTTCAATAATTGCTGAAGAAACTGGTTTTGTGGGTTCAATGCTTGTTATTTTATTGTTTGTTTTGTTGTTTTTGATAATTATCAAAATTTCAAAAACTGCTACTGATAGGCTTGGCTCGTTGATTTCGGCGGGGGTGGCTTCGCTAATATTGATACAGGTTCTTTTAAATATTGCGGTAGTGACAGGACTTGTTCCTCCAACGGGTTTGCCATTGCCGTTTATCTCTGCTGGAAGTACATCAATTATGATTTTTATGGCAATGCTTGGTGTGGTTCAAAATGTGCACAGGCAGAGTGTGAAAAGTGTGATTCAGTAGTGATTTACGAAAGATTCAAAATGTATGCGAAATTATATACATTTTGAATCTTTTTATATTATAATAAAAACATGAATAAAACACTGATTGAGAGAATTGTAGATAATAAGAACAAAAATTATAAAGATTTGAAAATAAAAAGCATTATTGTGTTTGATAATGGAAAAAGAAGCAAACATTATTTTTGCAAACCCGATTTTTGCGAGATTAGAAGTTTAACAAAAGTTTTAACTGCTCTTGCTATTGGTGTAGCTATTGATAAGGGAATATTATCTTTGGAAACAGAAGTTTATCCAATTTTGAAAAATTTGGTTAAAATTAAAGATGAAAACATTGAAAAAATAAAAAAATGGCAAGTGAAACATTTGCTAACATATACTTGTGGCTTTGAAAAATTTATTCTTTCAAGAAAAGATATTGATTTAAATAATATAGAGGAACAAGATTTTTTGTCTTATGTTTTAAATTCAAACCTTGTTTGTGAAGCTGGAGAAAGATATTTATACAATAATGCTGAAACTTTTTTATTATCGGTTGTATTTCAAGAATTAACAAATCAAAATTTAGGAGATTTTTTATTAAATAATGTTTTAAGAAAAATTAATGCAAGTGAACTTGTGTGGGGGCTGTATTATAAGTATTTCCCGGGTGCAACAGGAGTGAAAATTCTTCACAAAGATTTATTTAATATTGGAATGTTGATTTTAAATAAAGGTAAGTGGGGAAAGGAGCAAATTGTTTCTGAAAAGTTTATAGAGGAAATGTGTTCAGTCCAATTAGAAACTCCTTATGCGGTAAAAGAGGACAGGGTGCTTGTAAAAAACGCTGTGGGTTATGTTTTTAATATTTCAAGAGATGGTTATGTTTTTAAAGATGGAGCAAACGGACAATATTTGATAATTAACTTGGAAAAGAAGCAAGTAATTAGCATTTTATCAGATGAAAAAGAACAAACAAAAGTTTTAGAAATTTTAAGAGGGATTATATAAACCTCTCTTTTTTATTTAAAATTTAATTTAAATGTGTTTAATTACTTAGTAATTGACTTTATTAATTGTTTTTTGTAATATATAAATATGAGACAAAAAAATTTTAAAAGATGCCCAAGATGCGATAAAAAAACACCTATATTTCAAGATAGATGTGAAGGTTGCGGGTTAATATTTTCTAGATTATTAAAAGCAACAAATACTGCTGCAAAAAAAGCCATAAGCAAAAAAGAATATAATAAAGTTATTTTAGATAAAGTTTTGCCTGTTGATGTAAATAAGTGGAAGCTTTTTTTATGGGCTCTTTTTTTAGGTTGGTTTGGAGCCCATTATGCAAAAGTAGGCAGATATAAAACTTTTACTTATATGATAGTTTCTGCTGCAATGGCATATATTGCTTGTGCTTTACTTCCATTTGGTTGGATGAATCATGAGTATTTATTTTTAGTTATGTGGGCTTTAATTTTACCGGGATCAGTAGGTGCAATGATTTGGGTTATTTCAACTTTTTCAATTTTATTTAATAATTTTAAAGTTCCTATTTCAATTGATGAAGAATTAGTAAAAGAAAGTCTTAATCAAGAGATTGTTGATGATATTTTAAAAACTGTTAAGGGTAAAAAAGAAAAAGATTTAAATACAACATCTTTAAAAACTATTCTTGATGAAGAAGATAAAGAAGAAAATAAAAAACTTAAGCAAGAAGAAACAAAAACAGAAGAAAAGAAAGTTGAAAAATCTAAAAAAGTTAATAGAATTTCAGTTGTGTGTGCTTCTTGTGGAAGAGTTGTAAAAGTTAGAGAAGATGAAACTGTTTGCCCAAAATGCGATGAACCTTTAAAAGAAGATTAGATTTATGGAAAATAAAAAAACTGTTATTGTTGGAATGAGTGGTGGAGTAGATAGTTCAGTTAGTGCCTTGCTTTTAAAAGAGCAAGGCTATAATGTTATTGGGCTGTTTATGAACAACTGGGAAGAAAAAGATGATTGTGGTGTTTGCACTGCAACTGAAGATTATGAAGATGTAAGAAGGGTATGTGATAAAATTGGCATACCTTATTATTCTGTTAACTTTGCTAAAGAATATTGGGATAGGGTTTTTTCAACTTTTTTAAGTGAGTATGAAAAAGGAAGAACTCCAAATCCTGATGTGTTGTGCAATAGAGAAATCAAGTTTGGCCCTTTTTTAGAATATGCAAAAATGATGGGCGCAGATTATATTGCAACAGGCCATTATTGTAAAATTGATAGTGATGGAAAATATTTTTATCTTAAAAAAGCAAAAGATAAATCAAAAGATCAAAGTTATTTTTTAAATCAACTTTCACAAAGTCAATTATCACAAGTTTTATTTCCATTAGCAGATATTGAAAAAACAAAAGTAAGAGAAATTGCTTTAAAAAATGATTTAGTTAATGCAACAAAAAAAGATAGCACAGGCGTTTGTTTTATTGGTGAAAGAAACTTTAAAAACTTTTTACAACATTATTTGCCTGCTAAAAAAGGCGATATAGTTGACACAAACGGTAATATTGTTGGAACACATGATGGAGTGCTTTATTACACTCTAGGCCAAAGAAAAGGGCTTAAAATAGGTGGTATGGCTGGTGGAACAGGTGAAAGATGGTTTGTTTTAGAAAAAGATGTAAAGAACAACAATCTTATTGTTAGTCAAGGTGAAGATGACAAACTTTTTAGTTCTTCATTAGTAGCAACAGAATTTAACTGGATACCAGAAATACCAAAAGAAAAAACTTTTTCTTGTTTTGCAAAATTTAGATATAGACAACCTGATCAAAAAGTTAAGGTTGAAATTGCAGGAGACAAAGTCAATGTTTATTTTGATGAAAAACAAAGAGCTGTTACTCCTGGACAATATGTTGTTTTGTATGATGAACAAGAAAATTGTTTGGGTGGCGGAGTGATTGACGAAGTTATTTTTTAAATGTTAAAGGAAATTAAAAAATGTTAAAAGTAGAAAACATCTTTAAAAGTTTTGCTGAAAAGGAAGTTTTAAAAGGTATAAACCTTGAACTTCATGAAGGTGAAATTTATGGTTTAATTGGCAAAAATGGAGCCGGTAAAACAACTTTAATGAATATAATAGCAATGGTTTTGCAAGCTGACTCAGGAAAAGTTTTTGTTGATGGTAAAGAAATAAAAACTCTAAATGATTTATCTGGTCAAATTGGATATGTTATTGATATACCAAGCGCTTTTGAATATTTAACCCCTATGCAATATTTAGAGTTTTTGCTAAGCCCAAAAGGGTTGCCTAAAACTGAAATAAAAATCAAATCAATGGAAGCTTTAGTTAAACTTAATCTTGAAAGCAGTGCAAATAAACAAATAAAAACCTTTTCAAGGGGTATGAAACAAAGAATGGGTATTGCAAGTGGTATTATTTGTGATCCTAAAATTATTATTTTTGATGAGCCAAGCAGTGCTTTAGATCCAGAAGGAAGATCTGAAGTTTTGCAAATTATTGATAATCTTGCAAAAGAGGGGAAGGTTGTTTTATTGAGCACGCATATTCTTGATGATATTGAAAGAATTTGCGACAAAATTGGTATTTTAATCGATGGTAAAATTGTTTTAGAAGGTTCAACTCAACAAATAACAGAACAATTTTCATATAATATCGTTTGTGTTGAATGTTCAAAAGATGATAGAACTTTGCTAAAAAACAAGCTTACAACCAAAGAATATATTACTTCAATTGGTGATACTCCAAAAGGAGTTGAAGTTTCATTTGAAAAAGTTTTACCTCAAAAAGTTTTTAAAGATATTTTAACTGTAGCAAAAACTACTTCTTCAATAAAAATAAAAACAATGACCCTTGAAGAATTGTTTATAAAATTAAATAAGGGGGAGAAGTAATATATGCAATTAAAAGCTTGTATTAAAAAAGATTTTATAGAAATTTTTAAAACAAAAAAATGGTTTGCATTATTTTTTGCTAGTATTGGATGTGCTTTATTATCAGCTCTTATTATAGTTATTTTTAAGGTGCTTCAATCTTCTGGGGTGGATGTAAGTTCATTTACTGGTGGAGATGCCGAACTTGCAAGTTTGTTTGCAATGACATATTCTACAAGTTTTATGTATTTTGCAATATATTTAACAACATATTTTACAATAGTTATGATTGTTTTTTATGGTGGAATATTTTCAAAAGAAATAAAAGAAAAAAAATGGATTATGCCTTTATCGTGTGGTATTAAAGCAGAAAACCTTGTTTTAAGTAAAGTAATAGTGAATTTTGTTGGTCTTTTTGTAACATTATTGACTGGTTGTTTATTAAATTTTATTTTCTCTTTAACATTGTGCACATCTGGTGGTTTAAGTGTAGGAACGCTTCTTTTGTATTATTTAATGGTTATAACTTTTGTTTTATTTATGTATGTTTTAGCAATTTGCTTAAATGCTATAACAAAAAACAATAAAATAGCAATTGTTGTATCAATTGTTGCATTGATATTATTACCAGAAATTCTTTCAATGATTAGTATTGCAAATGTATCTCTTGTTAACTATACACCATACTTATTTTTAAACCTTGTAATGTCTGCAGGGGCAGTTGGTTTAAATACTATTTCAGCTATTGAATATATTGCGGCTTCAGTAACAACAATAGGTATAATTTCTTTATTAGTTGTATTAGCTTTAAGTTTTAATAAAATTAAAAAAATAGAAAAATAATGTAATAATAAAAACATAAGCAAAACTTTTTTCATATTATGAAATATGCTAGAAGTTTTGCTTTTTTCTTTTTCAATCAGTATTGATGCTTTTGGATACTCTATAGGATTTGGAACAAGAAACATCAAAATAAATAAACTTGAATTTTTAATAATAAATTTACTTAACAGCACAATTTTGTCGTTATTATTATTAACTTATTCAAAATTTAAACATTTATTTGAAAATAATAACATAATTGAAAAAATAGTCCCATATTTGCTTATTTTATTTGGCTTTTATTATATAATTTCTTCTTTTATTTCTCTTTTTAAAAAAT